>NZ_QGQU01000001.1:718464-840697 GCF_003173795.1 Pseudoalteromonas sp. meg-B1
GCGTTTATTTAGCGCGCATGTACTGGTTTACCGTTGAGTTTGGTTTGATGCAAACTGAAAAAGGATTGCGTATTTACGGTGGCGGTATTTTATCAAGCCCAGGGGAAACCCAATACGTGTATTCAGATACACCAGAGATTAATCCAATGAATGTGTTAGATGTGCTACGTACACCGTACCGTATAGATATTATGCAACCATTGTATTACACGATAAATTCGATTCATGATCTGTTTGAAATATCTCAAATGGATATAATGACTTTAGTTGAGCAAGCTAAATCACTTGGTTTGCACGACCCTAAGTTTCCTCCAAAAGAAAAATTAGCTAGTTAATTTTTGAAAAAAGTAACGCTAAACTAAGGATTTAAAATGTCTTCATTAAGTGCACAAAAATGTGAAGCCTGTCATGCAGATGCGCCAAAAGTATCTGATGCTGAATTGGCTGAATTAATTAAAAAAATCCCTGACTGGGTGCCAGAAGTACGCGACGGTATTATGCAGTTAGAGCGCGTTTATAAGTTTAAAAACTTTAAACAAGCCATTGCGTTTACCAATAAGGTAGGTGATATGGCTGAAGACGAAGGGCATCACCCGGGTTTATTAACCGAATGGGGCAAAGTAACCGTGACTTGGTGGAGCCATTCAATTAAAGGTCTGCATAAAAATGACTTCATTTGCGCTGCTAAAACAGATGACGTATTTAACGCGTTGTAATTAATTAGATTTGAGTAAATAAAAAAGGCACTTTACAGTGCCTTTTTTTATGTGTGGTTAGTTACTTAGGTTTTATCTGCGTTCAGCATGCCATAGTCACTAGCATTGATAGAAATTGAATGAACCTTTAGCTGTTTATCAGAAAACTTATTTTTGAGAATGTCGATAGTTTTTTCTTGTTGCCTACAAGGCGGACAAGGGCCTACATCCTCATCTATCGAAGTATAAATTAACGTATATTTTTGTTGGGTAAAATCGGGTAATGTTGTTAATAGTTGTTCTAAATTACTTTTAAGTAAATCAGAATCAGGATGGCTTTGTTTATTTTTAAAAATAGATAAAATATTGGGTAAATATTTATCTGAGTAATGCATTAACTCGCCTTTGCTGTTAAATAAAAACATTTGTGGAGCGGTATTATTAATGGGCGACTTAACCATTTGGTAATGCGAGAAGCTATAATTCTCGGCGTACGTGTTACCGCTATACAAAAGTAGTAAGGCTATAATTAATTTGTACATGTTTATCCTTAAGTTAAGTTGTTCCAAGAGTTACTCAGTGTTTTTTTAATCTCTATAGCAATAATAAATACAACCGCTAGCAAAATGATTAAATGCACTATAATTATAGTGTTTAGATCAAAAATAGGCTGCTTGAATAAAAAGTCATTTAGCTTTTCATATTGAGAAAAAAAGACAGTAATGATAATTATATGAGCGACCATAAATGTAATAAAAAACAACCTCAAAAATAAATAACATATTTGATAGCTACGAGCACCTACAGCACGCCTTAGGGCGAGTTCCGTTGATGACTTAGCTGTGAGTTGTTTTATGCTGCTGTAGTTGTATAAAAATGCAGAAAGTAAAAGAATTATTGCACAGACAATTGTAATTATGAGTAATGCCTTTCTCGGTGCTTGTTCATTTTTTACTAAAGATGAAAGGGGCGTAAGAGATAAATCGTTAAAGCTTACACTTAATGTCTTAAGTGCCTTTTTTAGTTCATTTTCAACATGTTTGATAGGCGTATTGGTTTTAATTATAATTGTTTCAAAACCTGTAAGTGCACTTATTACACTATAGACTATGGGTTGTGCCGGTGTATCTGCTCCTTCGTTATATATATTATTAACAACACCCACCACTTTATGTTTTATTTTCCCTGTATTAAATTGAGCTAATAAATAAGCTTGACTCAACTCTGTGCCTTCAAAGTATTGTTCCCATAAAGCCTTGTTAACTACAACTTTTTGATATTGCTGCCATTGCACACTTTGACCTGAGATAAGCTTAGCACCAATAGTTTTAAAATACTGAGGGCTTATTCTATGACTTGCAGTGCTGGCACTTTTACCTGAGCTTATAGCTTGCCCGGTAACGGTATACCATTTGCTAAAACCACTGCGTTTCGATAGCGGCGGGACTGAACTAAGCGATACTTCATCAACAATAGAAATTGAATTTAATTGCTGCATCAATTGTTGGGCGGAGTTATTTGCGTTAAATGCTTCGCTAGATGATTGCGGGAAGCTAAAGCTAGCAATTAAAATATTATCAGCAACAAATCCCATATTTTTATTATTTAAATTAATTTGGCTAAATATAACTAAACTACTAATGTAAACACTTGTAATGGCAAGGCTCGTAAGTAATGAAAGTAACGAAAAAACCTGAATTTTTTCGCTTATAGTTGCGCTTTGCCCACGACCAATACTTGTGGTTATCCACTTTCTTTGAAGATAATTAAGCATAAATAAAAATATAGTTATAGAGCCATAAAATATGACGAACTTACTTGATGAAAATGCAATGCTAAGCTGCTTTAAGCTTGGTAATAATAGAGTACTAATGTGATTACTCAGCGGGTAAAGAGCACAAATTACAATTATGAGTAGTAAGCTGGTAAGAGTTATATCAATAATTTGCTGGATAAAAATATGCGTAGTATTTGCTCCGCACAATTTACGAATAGTTTCTTCTTGTTGCTTTTTTATGGATTCAGCGCAATAAAACGCACAAAATGCTATAAAGCTGAATGTTAGCAAAATATAATATAATAATTGTAATAGATTGAGGCGTTTTACCACTTTGTTAAAGTGAGTTGGGTTAATGCCAATGCCATTACTGAATTTAAGCTCGGTGTTATCAAATATAAACATCTCGGTTTGCAAGTGCTTGTTTAGTGGTTTTAAAAAAGCGGCTTCGTTTTTAATGTTCCCTAATATATAAGTAAACGTATCTGGAGTTAGGCTGCTCTCTTGAGGGAGTACTTGTTTAAGCTGATCGTATGGAATAATAAGGTCTGACTTATAATTACGCCTAAAACTTGTAAAAGCCTCTGGCATTACTGCAACAATATTTATGTTTTTTTTATTAACTATAAGTTGTTTGCCAAGAACGTTAGCTGCTCCCTCAAAGTGAGTTTGCCAAAATGAATAACTAATAGCAGCACTTAGTGCGCTGCCTTGCTTTGGAAAATCTAACTGCTCATAGCTACCTACAGTGGGGATTATACCTAATTCTTCATAGCCGCCCGATATGAAGTTTACTTTAGCTGTCTCACTTTCATGGTTAACTGAACGCTTAAATGATAATTCGATTGAACGCTCAAAAATGCCAGTTAGGTTATTGTGTAATAAAGTGATTTCATCAAATATATATCCATCAACGGGTAGGTCCGTTTGAGAATCATTTAAATAAATTTGCTTAATAGCTTGACTGTTATTTATAGCCGTGTAATCAGCCGATAAATACTGACTGTGAATATTACTTGTGTTTAAAATTAAACATAATGGAATACTTAGTAATAAGCAGCTGAGCCATAATTTAATATTTGTCTTAGCGTATTTTAGCCAATTAAAAGTTAAATCAATGATTAAGTGACGCATTAATACCCTTGAGTACTTAGATTGCCATCTTGAATATACATGCGCGTTTTTGCCGTCTTAGCATGGTTTTCATCATGTGTTATTAAGCAAATGGTTTTACCTTCGTGATTTAGCTTATTGAGTAACTGATATATTTTATCGCTATTGTTTGAATCTAAATTACCGGTTGGCTCGTCGGCTAAAATAATAGAAGGCTCGTTTATTAGTGCTCGAGCAATAGCCACGCGTTGCTGCTGCCCCCCCGATAATTGATTTGGCTTTGTGTTAATAAACTCAAGCATGTTTACTTTATTAAGTGCAGTTTCTACTTTTTTTTGATAATCATTTCTTGATACAGACTTGTTGTAACTAAGTGGCAAAGCAACGTTATCAAAAACGCTTAAATGATTTAATAAATTAAAGTTTTGAAATATAAAGCCAAATTCTCTATTTTTAATAGTGGCAATAGCATCCGGGGTTAGCTCTGCTGTGTTAGTGCCTAAAATAGTGTATTGCCCTTCGCTAGGTAAGTTTAGTAAGCCTAAAATAGAGAGTAGGGTACTTTTACCACTGCCAGAAGTCCCCGAAATTGCAATGTAATCGCCACTGTTTATTTTAAAATTTATAGATTTAAGGGTATTAACTTTGGTATTAGGGTATTGATAAAAAACATTGTTAAATTCGATTAGTGGATAATCCATCAAAAAGCACCTTTTAAATCAAAGTTATTTTCAGTAGCGTAATCAGCTGGTATTAGTAACACATAGTTACCTTTTAGTGGTTCATCTAAGCTTAACGTGTATTGCTCGATCGATTTGTAATTTATATGGGTAAGAATAGCTTTGCTTGATGGCGTTATCTCATAAACCTTCCATTGGCTATGGCTATCAAAGTCACTTGGTTTTTTAATATTTTGCACTGTTATAGATTCTTCAGAATAAATATGAGCTTCTATTGCTTGACTACTTCTAAGCCATGGAGGTGGCGTCTCAATATTTAAAAATACATTAATAGCTCCATCCCTTATTACAGTATCAATATATTCAACCTTGGCTTTTATCGTTCCACTTGGTGTGATTATGTCGGCGTGTTGACCAATTACTAATTGATTAGATGAATATTGAGGAACTTGTATTTTTGCCAGTAGATTATCTGTTTCTATTAACTCAAACAAAGGCTGACCTTGAGTAACTGCTTGGCCTAATTTAGCTAAATGTTGGCTTACAATTCCGTCGAAACTTGACTTAAGAGTGAGTTGCTCTTGGCGTTTATTTAAATAGTTAAGCTTATTTTTAGCTATACTCATTTTATTATTCAGCGCTATTAATTGTTGATTAAATGCGCCTTTAAATAAGTTAAGTTCTTCTTTTTTAGCGTTTACTTCAAGTTCACTTTGTTTATATAGCATTTCACTTTGCTTAAAGCGAATAGCAGAAATAATACCCTGTTCCATCAAAACATTATTAGCGTTCAATTCAAGTAATTGTTGTTGCAGTGCCATTTGAGCTTTAGATAAATCGACCTTAGCTTGTGAAAGTTTGATTGCTAAGTTGCTCTTATCAATGGCTACTTGTGACTCTAAATTCAGTTGTTCATAGTTAGCGGTATGTATTTCTTGCTCTAATTCGTAGTTAACGAGCTTTGCCAATACTTGGCCTTTTTTTATGATTTGCCCTTCACGAATTGTAAGTGCAGTTATATTGCCTTTTAGAGGCGCAGATAACAGCTCCTTTTGTGTAGGCTCTATAGTGCCAATACCTTTTAGTATATTAGGCGAGGATATTTTAGATATGAGTATTGGTTTCAAATAACGAGCAGGTATTTCATTAGATAACAGCACTACTTTAATTGAATAGCCAAGAGCTATTAACAACAATAAAGCTCCAATAATAAATGGAATTTTCTTTTGTTGTTTTACGATTAAATACTCTTCCATTAGTACAACCTGCTTTCTGCTTTTACTATTTTAAAATAGGGTGAACACGGTTTAAGTTTTCACTTTTTTACATAAAGGGTTTAAGAGGTAGCTAGCTGAGTGAGGTTTTTAGCTAGCAGCCTGATTTTTCACCATCTCGTTCCCAAAACATGTTCAGTTATACCATCAGTAAGTTAATTATGTAAATTTTATTTTAATGCAGCTTAGGGGGAATTTAATCATTTCGTTTACTTATGAAATGAGATAAAAAATAACGATTACGTTGTTACACAAAAATGACTTCATTTGCGCTGCTAAAACAGATGATGTACTTAACGCGCTGTAATTAATTAGATTTGAGTAAATAAAAAGGCACTTCACAGTGCCTTTTTTATTTTTAATTACCGTTTTATCAATACTGGCAGTATCAGTTAAGCTTTATCGGTATTTAACATGTCATCATGCTCAGCCATATCCCAAGGTAGTTCGCCTGGGCTGTTACCTAAAAAGTGTAAGTAGTTCTCAAACTGATCAAGAATATCCTTCACAATATCATCTTCATTATAGCCATAAACATCGTACGACAGGCCACCACGACGTAAAAATACATCAGCCTTATAATACATTTCAGTATTATCATTATCTGGGCGCAGCTCTGAGTAAGCAAAGCTCGGCATAGGGTGCTCGGTAAGCCGAATATCATAAACAAAATCCACATGCTCATGACGTAGTACAGTTAAATGAGCGCGTCCTAAATCAGTATCAAATTCGACCACGGCATGCCATTGTCGAGATTTCAATTCTGCTTGTACGGCTTTCATTGCCTTAACGACTACGCTACCAATAAAAGTATGTACTTTTTCTTTATTGGGGTAATTGACCATAGCCGCTAAACGGCGTTTCCAATGGGATAGATCAATATTACGACTATTGAGTGAATGTGCTTGTAGGCTGGTATCGCGATGGCCTTCAATTCTTAGCGCTCGCCAAAGCCCCGCAGTGGCAATTAGCATAATGATAGCAAAGGGTAAGGCACTGGCAATGGTCATGGTTTGTAGTGCACTTAAACCACCTGCCACTAATAAAACAGCCGCCACAGCGCCTTCAAGCACCGCCCAAAACACCCGCTGCCATGCTGGCGTATTAATATTTCCACCTGAAGCGAGTGAGTCGATTACCAAAGAGCCGGAATCAGACGAGGTAACAAAAAAGGTAACAATTAAAATAACCGTGAGTAGCGAAATAAAAAATGAGAGCGGTAACACTTCAAATAATTGAAATAACGCGACGGCATGATTTGCTTGTACATCACCAATGAGCGTATCAAAGCCTTCGTTCATTATTAAATTCAGTGCTGTATCGCCAAACACTGAGAACCATAAAAAAGTAAAAATAGTGGGAACTAACATTACGCCAACAACAAATTGCCTAATAGTTCTACCGCGGCTAATTTTTGCGATAAACATCCCAACAAACGGCGCCCACGCAATCGTCCAGCCAAATATAAATAAAGTCCAGTTCCCAATCCAATCACTGCGACTATAGGCTTGTAAGTTAAAGGTCCGCTCAACAATACCACTAAGATAACTGCCGGTATTTTGTAAAAACGATTCTAAAATATGAATCGTTGGGCCAATAAAAAATACAAAGGCCATTAATGAAACCGCTAAGGTCATATTCACGATTGATAAACGTTTTACCCCTTTATCCATCCCTGCGATTACAGAGAGCGTTGCTGCGGCGGTAATAATAGCAATCGCGGTAATTTGTACTGTGGTATTAATAGGAATATCGGGCCATAAATAGTGTAGCCCCGCGTTGATTTGAGTCACCGAAAGTCCGAGTGTGGTCGCAATACCAAATAAGGTGCCTAGTATGGCAAATACATCAACGGTATGACCGATAGGACCATATATTTTATCACCAATTAGTGGATACAAGGCTGAACGAATAGACAGCGGCAGACCATGACGAAAGGCAAAATAAGCCAGCACTAAACCAACAATTCCATAAATAGCCCAAATATGAAATCCCCAATGGAAAAAGGCAATTTGCATTGCTTGCTTAGCGGCATCCACGGTTTCAGCCGCGCCCGATGGCGGAGATGCGTAATGCAGTACTGGCTCGGCTACACCAAAATAAAGTAGCGCTACGCCGTAACCGGCAGAAAATAGCATGGCAAACCATTCACCAAAGCTATATTGCGGCTGTGCATGATCGGGGCCTAGTTTTATATTCCCCCAACTGGAGGCGGCGACACACACGATAAATACCAAGAAAATAGCGACTGATAACATATAAAACCAGCCAAAGGTTTCTGTTATCCACGCAAGGGCAACACTAAATGCCTGACCTGCGAGTTCAGGGTTACTACTTGTACCAATCACCAAGAGTAGAATAATAAATACTGCAGGCAAAAATACAGGTAGCAAAATAGTTGAGCGTAAAGCAGTTTTTGTCATATTAATCCTTAATATTAATTTGCTAACTTTCAAGTATGCTTGCCTACCTTATTATATATTCCGTTTATTGGCTAATTCAGTTGCTTGATTTATATACTTTAAAAAGGAGGGTAAAAGTTAATTTATAGGTGTTAGCAAATTGATAACCATACTTTTTAATCCGGCTGTCAGTGACGAGTAGCTCTGTGTAATTTCATCGGCGTTTAACTCAGCTCAGATAAACGTTTATAACTTAAAGCTATAAACTTTTCTCCCAATTGCATTGCTTTACTAAGTTAAACCATGGGCTGGTAAAGTCTTTAGCGGTAATGGGCTCAGGTAGGGTTAAAGTAACATCAAGCTTTTTAGCTAGATAATGTGCTACTAGCTGTTTCATTTTATCGCTTTCTAATTGCTCGTAAGCTGCTTGCAGCTGATGTTTATCTTTTTGACTTATGAAATCGCCAGTTAAATTTTTGTAGCCTAATTCAAGCCAAAGTAGCTGTGCTTGTTTAGCTTCGTTGGGAAATGCATGGGTTAAAGTTGCCGTTGGAGTATAGAGACGTTCAAAGTTAAGCTGATGTTCTTGAATTAAAAAGACCATTAATAAATTAAGCCCGGTTGAGATTTGCCCCGCGCGTTTATCAATATTTTGGTTAAGGCTTAACGCACTTCTAAAGTAGCGTTCAGCCTCAGTAACATTGCCTTCATCAAGCGCTAAGTAGCCCAAGTTACTTTTTATGAGTGCTGTTATATTAGGAAGCTTTAATTGCGTGGTGAGATCAAGATTATTTAAGTATAAAGCACGCGCTTTAGCAAAGTCATTTTGCGAGCGAGCAACCAGCGCCATACTGTTGGTGAGTGTTAATCGTTGGCGATCGTTGTGCGCATATTTATAAGCACATTTGAATGAGAGCTGGGCATCGCTTAAATATTCAGCATGGCGAAGCCATATTCCCAAGGCACTCATTATGGTGGTCAATTTTTGTTTAAAGTAGTCAGCTTGATGATGCTGAAATATTGCGTCAATCGATTTATAAAGCCGATCATAATGACTTGTGGGCACAGCTGTGCGGGCATAAAGCAAATGCCAGCGGATAAATAGCGCAGCAGGAGCTGTATTTAGTTCTTTGAGATTTTCAAGAATGATTATTGATTGTGCGGGATTAACAACAAGATAATCTTCGGCTTCGTTAAGTTTAGCTTCAAACGATTTAAAATCATTAGCCATAGCCTGCGTTGAACCAAATAACACCAACCAACCTAAAACGAAAAGGCGCAACAACTTATCCTCGATAATCGAATTATGCGTTTATTCACTATAGATGCAGGTATCTAACAAAGCAACGCGATTAAAGGGTACAGGTTTGTGAGAAGGTATTTTAAAAGCACTAAAAAAGCCCTAAACCTATACAAGCTTAGAGCTTTTTCTGTATGTAATTAAATTTTAGCGAATACACTTAACTTTAATGTGATGTGGGGTTTCGTTTTACTCAACCCAATCTACGTTTAATATTAACCTGCTTAGCGCATACAGCTAAAAACTTACAACTGCTTTTTAATCATCAATTGAGCGAAGCAGAGCGTTAATGCCTACTTTTTCGCGTGTTTGTTGATCAACTTTTTTCACAATAATCGCAGCGTATAAACTATGCGTGCCATCTTTTGATGTTGGCAGGTAAAAAATTAATAGTGATGTAAATGAGGTATGTGTTAAAGGTAGCGGTAGACAGCGAAATAATAATGATAAAGTGTATTTTTAATACTCTGTAATAACTCAAGGGAGGGTGAATAGTTAACTTAACGGTTGATTATTAATATGAATTGCTAAATTGAAACGCGGTAATGATCTTATATAGATTAATTTTATATGGTAATTAGGGTTTAGGTTAAAATGAAACTAACTGGTTAAATTAAATGGATTCAAATAAAAAACAGAATTTTGTTATAGATGAAATTAACTTGGGTGATTTTGAGGAATCTCTTAGTAACTTTACTAAGACAATTAGTAATCAATTTACAAAAATCATAGACACTTCATCCAGACTTTTAACATATAAAACCCTAGATGAAAATAACTTAACAGATAAAGAACTAGAATTATTAAACGAAACAAATTATGAAATATCAGCTCTAAAGGGAGAACCAATAGTACTGTTTGATAAACCTTATTTAGTGTCTGATATAGATTGTGGGAGGAAGGGTCATTTTGCTGATGAAAAAAGTTTGGGGCTTAGGTTTCTTTCTCATAAAAATATTACCAGAAAAGTCGTATTTCCAGCCGAAATAAAAACTAATCAAAATAATTATCAAATATTATCCTACGCCATAGATGATATTATATGGGGAGTTATTTTGCCCCCTAACTCGAGTTTTCGTTTTGCTAGAGCGTTAGACATAGAAGAACTATATAAAAATCGAGAAATTCTATCAAATATAGAAAAGACGCATCGAGATATTACTGTTTCAGTTGATTTACTTCGCCGCGATATTTCAAAAAAGATTAACATATCAAATGATTACCTCGAGGAGAGACGAAGGGATGCAGCTTCTCTTAAGGTACATATTCAATCATATATACAAGAAAAAGAAAGAATTGAAGAAAGTGTAGCAATAGAACAATCAACAATAGATCGCATACGAAAAGAGATAAAACATGATACTGAAAATTTAAGAAAAATCCATTTAGAGTCATCAAAAGTACAGGAGTCCATTACTGAAAACCGATCAAAAGAAGAAGATGCGAAAAATTCACTAACTGTTGTAAATGATAGTATTGCTACAAACAATCTTCAATTAGAAAAGAATCGGAAAGAATTGGCTGACATGCAATCTCAACTAGCTAAAATTAGAGCGGATGTAAATATAACTACTTTGGATATGAAAGGTTTCTCTATTGAAAGTCAGAGCCAAATTTCAAAATATTATTGGTTGTCGCTCTTTATATTGGCATTTATCGCTACTGTTTTTGGGTATTTATACTCAAACGCCGCCACTTTTTCAGAACTTTTTGATGCAAACCCAAAAGCTTCTCTGTGGAATATCCTTTTAAGTCGATTACCGTTAGTTACAGCAACAACATTAATAATTGGTACCTTATCAGGACTTTTATTTTTTCTCATAAAAAATATTGTGGCAGTTAGCGAAAATAAAATGAACATGCTTAAAGCGTCTATCTTAGCAGAACAAATTACAGGATCTATTCCTAAATCAGACATGACAGAAGGTGAGATAAGAGACTTTAAGCGAAACACAAAGATAGAATTAGTTATGAATATTTTTGCGCACAAGTCAGAGAATGCGAAAGATGAAAAACAAATCGATACAATAAAACAAATGCTTGAAGCAATAAAGTCGCTCAAGCCTTAATGGTGTTTTTAGTTAATCACTTTTAATAAAAACTCTAAACCTGATGAGGTTTAGAGTTTTTATATTATCACGATTAACTCAAATCAGCCTATCGCTTACGGCTGAAAGCTTACAGCTATGATTTATTCGTCTATCGATCTCAATAATGCGTTAATGCCTACTTTTTCGCGTGTTTGTTGATCAACTTTTTTCACAATAATCGCAGCGTATAAACTATGCGTGCCATCTTTTGAAGGCAGAGCACCTGGAACCACAACAGCACCAGCAGGTACGCGACCATAATGAATTTCACCGGTTTCACGGTCATAAATACGGGTACTTTGGCTAATGTAAACACCCATTGAAATAACCGCACCTTCTTCAACAATAACGCCTTCAACAATTTCTGAACGTGCGCCAATAAAGCAATTGTCTTCAATGATGGTAGGATTTGCTTGTAGCGGCTCTAAAACACCGCCTATGCCCACACCGCCTGATAAGTGTACATTCTTACCAATTTGAGCACATGAACCTACAGTGGCCCATGTATCAACCATAGTGCCTTCATCAACGTAAGCACCAATGTTTACATACGATGGCATTAGTACAACATTTTTCCCTACAAAGCTGCCTTTACGGGCAACGGCGTTGGGTACTACGCGCATGCCGCCTTGTTGAAACTGTTCTGGTGTGTAGTCGCTAAATTTAAGCGGTACTTTGTCGTAAAATTGATTTACGCCATCATTCATTGGCTGGTTTTCACGAATTCTAAATGAAAGTAGCACGGCTTTTTTAAGCCATTGATGAACAACCCATTCGCCAGAAATTTTTTCTGCAACACGCGCTGCGCCACTATCTAATAGCTCAAGTGCATCAATAATTGCTTGTTTAACATCGCTTGATACGGTTGTTGGGCTAATGCTGTCGCGGTTATCCCACGCATTTTCAATCATGGTTTTTAAATCTGACATAGTGTCCTCTTATTCAATTTCGGCGTTGAGTTTTTTACGTAATGCCTGATGAATTTTTGCTTGCTCTTCATCAGTCAGCGATTGATATTCGTTATTAGATACCACAAAGAAATCTTCTGCGCGCTCGCCTACCGTGGTAATGCGTGCGGCATGTATGTGGAGTAAGTAAGCTTGAAAAACCTCGGCTATTTTAGTTAACAGCCCAGGTATATCAACCGCTTGAATTTCTATTAAACTACGGTCCTTACGAGGGTGCGGGCGCAGTACAATTTTTGGTTTAATATTAAAGTCTTTAAAGCGTTGTGAACGGCTCTTTTTAAAGCGTATTTTTTTACGTGGATCACTTAATGCTTGCTCTAATCCGCGTTTAATCGATTGCGCACGGCTACTGGCAATTGGGTCTCCGCTTACTTCTAAAATAACAAAGTTGAACAGTACGTAGCCATCTTTGGTGGTCAGTACTTGGGCGTGTTGAATTTGTGCTTTTTTAGAGCCAATAACACTGACTAATCGAGCAAATAGCGCACCTGAATAAGGACTATATGCAAATACTTGGGTGCCGCCATGCATTGCTTTATTTGAGACAATAACACTGGGTAGGCTCAAATCGGTGCATTTTAGTAAATGCTCCGTATGCCACGAAATCTGTTGCTCACTAAAAGCGGTAAAGTAATTGGCTTTAAAGCGGCTCCAAATTAAGTCAATTTGATCTTCATGGTAATGCAAATTAATCAAGCGCTGTTTAGCTTGATGCTTTTTATCTCGAATTTGGTCGCGTTGATCCATAGGATTTTCAAGGCCAAGGCGCAAAGCACGTTGTGTATGCAAGTAAAGCTCGCGTAGTAGAGTGTTTTTCCAGTCATTCCACAAGTTGTCATTAGTGGCGCGTATATCGGCGACCGTTAAACAATAGAGATAATCGAGCTGGCGCTCTGTTTTTACTCGCGATGCAAAATCTTTTATTACGTCTGGGTCGTTTATATCTTTACGCTGCGCCGTTACTGACATGAGTAAGTGGTTACTAACAAGCCAGGAAATTAACTTACCATCGGATGATGCAAAACCATGCAATTTAGAAAAAGCAATGGCATCAACAGCGCCCAGTTCAGAGTGATCGCCCCCACGGCCCTTAGCAATATCGTGGAAAATACCGGCTAAATACAGTAGCTCTGGTTTATCCATACGCGTGACGATTTCGCTGCAAATTGGGAATTCGCTAATCCCGGTTTTATCAAAATACTGATAAATATTATTGATCAGCTTGTGGGTGTGTTCATCAACTGTGTAGGCATGAAACAAATCAAACTGCATTTGGCCAAAAATATTTCGCCACTGCGGCAAATAGGCGGCAATCATACCGTGTTTGTGCATCAGCGTAAAAGCACGTCCCATGCCATTAGGATGCTTTATGATTCGTAAAAAAGCTTCTCGACAGGCTGCGTAGTCTTGTAGGTCGCCTAATAAACGGCGACGAACTTGGCGAATAGTGCGAATTGTGCTTGGGTATATATGGGTAATTTCAGGGTGGTCAGCAATATGCTCAAACAACACAAAAAGTTGATCGCGTCTAAAGAATACAGACGGACTTTTTACCCGAATTTGATGGCCAACGCGCTCAAAGTTACGATCAAGCTCTTCAACGGTAGCTTGACTGCTGTCTGGCGAAATACTTTGCTCAAAGTACGAAAGCAACATTTGGTTAAGCTCACGTACTCGGCTCATGATTCTGAATAAACGCTTCATCATGCGCTCAACCGAGGCTTTACCATCGCTACCAAAACCTAAAATTTCTGCAGCTTGGGGTTGATGATCAAACAATAAGCGGTTTTCTGAACGTTCTGCGGCTAAATGCAATGCAAAGCGGATATTCCATAAATTTTCAAGACACTCTAACAGCTCTTGATATTCCTCATGGGTCAGGTAGCCGTGACTAATTAGCTCTTGCAGAGTTTCTGCCCTAAAGTGCTTTTTAGCGACCCAAATAATAGTTTGCAGGTCGCGAAGACCCCCTGGGTTTTCTTTTATATTTGGTTCTAAATTGTAGGCAGTACCGTGGCACTTTCTGTGACGCAAGTTTTGTTCTTGTACTTTTGCGACAAAAAATTCACCTGAGCCCCACACCGGGGTTTCAATAATATGGTTTTTGAGTTTTTCAAACTCAATATGATTGCCAAAAATAAGACGGCTTTCTAATAAGCTGGTGGCAAAGGTAACGTCTTCACGTTTTTGATCTATGGCTTGTTCAATAGTACGAACACTATGACCTATCTCGAGATTAAGATCCCATAACATAGTAACGAATTGGCCGATTTTTTCGCAAATATCATCATTAGGCTGTTTCGTAACAAGTAACAAAAAGTCTATATCAGAGTAGGGGTGTAGCTCGCCACGACCATAACCACCTACTGCAATTAAAGCCAAGTCTGGTTCGTGAGCTAAATCATAAACCTGAAAAAGTTTGATTAGCAACCGGTCAATAAATTCTGCACGGGCATTAATTAATTTACCAACAGGTTGTTTGGAGAATTCATTATGCAACCATTTATAGAAATAGGCGGAGCAATCGCGGTAATCGCTTAATTGCTCAGCATCATTGAGCAACTTTTTTACTTTGTTAGGTAATGCCACTTAGGCTGGCTCCTATATATGGACTGCATTGAAATTTATTTTTATAATATATTTGCTGTAAGGGCAATAACTTATGTTATCCCCTTACAGCAAACCGCTTAAGCGATATACGGCAAATCAGTTACTATCGCGATTAAGCGCGCACTTAAAATTAGTGCTCGATAATTCTATCGATTGTATCATCTGATCGTAGTGTTAAAATTTCAACACCATTTTCAGTTACAAGTAAGGTGTGTTCCCACTGAGCTGATAAACTACGGTCTTTTGTTACCACAGTCCAGTCGTCTTTAAGTAATTTACATTGGCGTTTGCCCGCATTTACCATAGGTTCGATGGTTAAACACATACCTGCTTTTAATGTTTCGCCAGTACCTGCTTTACCGTAATGCATTACTTGTGGTTCTTCATGGAACTCGCTGCCGATACCATGGCCGCAGTATTCACGTACGATAGAGTAGTTAAAGCTCTCTGCATATTTTTGAATAGCGGCACCAATATCACCAAGGCGAACACCCGGTTTTACCATTTTAATGGCAAGGTAAAGACTTTCTTGAGTAACTTCTGCCAGGCGTTTACCTTGGATATTAGGCGTGCCTACATGAAACATCTTTGATGTGTCACCGTGGTAACCATCTTTGATAACGGTGATGTCAATATTTACACTGTCACCGTCCTTTAATGCTTTGTCGTTCGGAATACCGTGACAAATTACATGATTTACTGAGGTACAAATTGATTTTGGAAAACCATGATAATTAAGAGGAGCAGGAACGGCATCTTGCACATTAACAATATAATCATGACAAATTGTATTTAGCTCATCGGTGGTGATACCTGGTACCACATGTGGTTCGATCATTTCTAGCACATCAGCAGCCAAACGGCCGGCTACACGCATTTTCTCGATTTCTTCAGGGGTCTTAATCACAGCGCTCATTGAGGCTCCAAAGTTGCGTTTTTAGATGATTATCGTCGCACAATTTTTGCACGAGACGTTGAGTATTTATTTTTAATATGGTATAAAGCGCGCCGTCTTTTTACAAATAAATTCTTAAATGATTTTTTGTATTTAAGGCAAACACAATTTTATTTTAACACACACACGTATCGTCACATACACTTGGGTGCATTTCAGTTTCATTTAACTGCGGTGTTGGTGCTATGGGATATGTGGAGGCCTAACCCTAAACAACTTAGAGGATTTACAAAATGGCAAACGTTTCAATGCGCGATATGCTTCAAGCTGGTGTTCACTTCGGTCACCAAGCACGTTACTGGAACCCAAAGATGAAGCCTTTCATCTTCGGCGCACGTAACCGTGTACATATCATCAACCTTGAGCAAACTGTACCAATGTTCAACACTGCACTTAAGTTTTTATCTGGTGCTGCTGCAAACAAAGGTAAAGTTCTTTTCGTTGGTACTAAGCGCGCAGCAAGCGAAGCAGTAAAAGAAGCTGCTTTACAAAGCGATCAATTCTTCGTTAACCACCGTTGGTTAGGCGGCATGTTGACTAACTGGAAAACAGTTCGTCAATCAATCAAGCGTCTTAAAGACCTTGAAGCTCAAAGCCAAGACGGTACTTTCGAGAAGTTAACTAAGAAAGAAGCGTTAATGCTTACTCGTGAAATGGAAAAGCTTGAAAAGAGCCTTGGTGGTATTAAAAACATGGGTGGCCTTCCAGACGCTATCTTTGTAATCGATGCTGACCACGAGCACATTGCTATCCGTGAAGCTAACAACCTAGGTATCCCAGTTGTTGCAATCGTTGATACTAACTCTAACCCAGACGGTGTTGATTACATCGTACCTGGTAACGATGATGCTATCCGTGCAATCAACCTTTACACTAGTGCTGTTGCAGCTGCGATCACTGAAGGCCGTGAGAGTAACATCGTTGCTCAAGCTGAAAAAGATGACTTCGTAGAAGCTGAGTAATTAGCTGTCATCAAGTCTTCATCTTTTAAAGGTGAAGACTTGCTATTCTTGTGGAGCGGGTAACCCGCTTATCTAAACCTGATTTCAGATTTGAGGATTTACTAATGGCTGTAACTACTGCCCTAGTTAAAGAATTACGCGAGCGTACTGGCGCTGGCATGATGGATTGTAAAAAAGCGTTAACTGAGACTGATGGTGACATCGAGTTAGCGATTGAAAACATGCGTAAGAGCGGTGCTGCAAAGGCTGCTAAAAAAGCAGGTAATATTGCTGCTGAAGGTACTATCATCATCAAGCAAAACGCGGGTGTTGCAGTACTTGTAGAAGTTAACTGTCAAACTGACTTCGTTGCTAAAGATGCAAGCTTCCTAGCATTTGCTAACAAAGTTGCAGATGCTGCTATCGCTGACACTACATCTATCGAAGACTTACAAGCTAAGTTCGAAGAAGATCGTGTTGAGCTAGTAACTAAAATTGGTGAAAACATCAATGTACGTCGTCTTCAATACATCACTGGTGAACAACTAGTTGAGTACCGTCACGGCGAGCGTATTGGTGTTGTTGTTGCAGGTGTTGCTGATGAAGAAACACTTAAGCACGTTGCAATGCACGTTGCTGCTTCAAACCCAGACTACCTAACTCCAGATGACGTACCTGCTGATGTTGTTGAAAAAGAAAAGCAAGTACAAATCGACATCGCGATGAACGAAGGCAAGCCTGCTGAAATCGCTGAGAAGATGGTTGTTGGTCGTATGAAGAAATTTACTGGTGAGGTTTCTCTTACTGGTCAAGCTTTCATCATGGAACCGAAAAAATCTGTTGGCGAAATTCTTAAAGAGAAAAACGCAACAGTTACTGGCTTTGTACGTATGGAAGTTGGTGCAGGTATCGAGAAGAAAGAAGAAGATTTTGCTGCTGAAGTTGCTGCTCAAATTGCAGCTGCTAAAGGTCAGTAAGACATACTATTTGTGATGCAAAAGGAAAATACATGCAATTAAAGTACTATTTGCTTTTGCGTCACGCTTAGAAATTCTTTAAAATAACCGCGCTTTTATGTTTAACATAAGCGCGGTTATTTTTTATCCATAATTCAATAAAAGTTGGCCCCAAAACTATGACTATCAATCGCAAACCTATTTTTAGACGTGTTCTTCTCAAATTAAGTGGTGAAGCTTTAATGGGAGACGAAGGCTTCGGCATCGACCCTAAAGTTTTAGATCGTATGGCACAAGAAATTAAAGAGCTCGTAGAACTCGACGTAGAAGTGGGTTTAGTTATTGGTGGCGGTAACTTTTTACGCGGTGGCTCATTAGCCGAAGCGGGCATGAATCGCGTTGTTGGTGACCACATGGGGATGCTTGCAACCGTAATGAACGGCCTAGCTATGCGTGATGCGCTACACCGTGCGTTTGTAAATTGTCGCTTAATGTCAGCTATCCCATTAAATGGCGTATGTGATGCCTATAACTGGGCTGAAGCTATTAGCTTGTTGAAAACAGGTCGCGTTGTTATTTTTGCCGCTGGCACAGGTAACCCGTTTTTCACTACTGACTCTGCAGCGTGTTTACGCGGCATTGAGATTGAAGCTGATACGGTAATTAAAGCGACCAAAGTAGACGGTGTATTTAGTGATGATCCGGTGAAAAACCCTGATGCGACACTTTACCGTCACTTAAGCTACAATGAAATTATTGATAAAGAATTAAAAGTAATGGATTTAGCGGCATTTACTCTTGCTCGCGACCATAATATGCCATTGAGCGTATTTAATATGAATAAATCAGGCGCATTAAAACGCGTAATAATGGGTGAAGAAGAAGGAACCCTTATTTCTTCACAAGCCTCAGATGAAGTTAGTAACTAGATTAGGATTAAACCGTGATTAACGATATTCAAAAAGATGCGCAAGAGCGCATGCAAAAAAGTGTAGCAGCACTTGGTAGTCAATTATCTAAAATTCGTACTGGCCGTGCTCATCCTGCAATTTTAGACGGCATTATGGTGTCGTACTACGGCGCTCCAACACCGTTAAACCAAGTTGCAAATGTAACTATTGAAGATTCACGCACACTGGCTATTGGTGTATTTGATAAGTCTTTAGCGCAAGCTGTTGAAAAAGCTATTATGGCTTCTGACCTTGGTTTAAACCCAATGTCTGCAGGCACAGTTATTCGTGTACCTCTTCCTCCATTGACTGAAGAGCGTCGTAAAGATTTAATTAAAATCGTACGTGGCGAAGTAGAAGGCGGACGTGTTGCTATTCGTAATATTCGTCGTGATGCAAATGGCGATATTAAAAACTTATTAAAAGATAAAGACATCTCTGAAGACGAAGCACGTCAAGGTGAAGATGCAATTCAAAAAATCACTGATAAGTTTATTAAAGAAATGGATACACAATTAACAGCGAAAGAAGCTGAGTTGATGGAAATCTAATAACTGTTCTAGACCTAGGCAAACAGCTTTAGCTAAATAATTAAGCCGCTTTTCACAAGTATTCGCACTTTACTTTAATTGTGTGATTTTAAAGAGTAACAGAATGTATTTTCTCTTTACTAGTGGCTCGATTATCAGTAAATACAAGGTTGTTAGCTGTATAATTATTTGCTTAAAGTAGATTTATTATCACGGGTACAGGTTAAATTTATTAGTTTTGAAACGCCGTCTGGGGTATACTAGGCGGCGTTTTTTTATGGAATACACAAAATTTATGGTTCTAGACGCTGATACAATTTCACAGCAATGTTTGCCTAAACATGTTGCCATCATCATGGATGGGAACGGGCGTTGGGCACAAGCCAGAAATAGGCCTCGTGTATATGGGCATAAAAAAGGCGTGGATGCAGTTCGTCAATCTGTGCAGTTTTGTACTAAATTAGGGATACAATCGTTAACCTTATTTGCTTTTAGTAGTGAAAACTGGCGCCGCCCTGAAGACGAAGTAAATACATTAATGGAGCTTTTTTTATTTGTACTAAGTAAAGAAGTTAAAAAGCTGCATAAAAACAACGTAAAACTAACCATCATTGGAGATTTATCTCGATTCTCTGAAAGCTTGCGTGCGAAAGTACATACTGCGCAAGAACTAACAGCGAATAACACCGGTCTGCACTTAAATGTAGCGGCAAATTACGGTGGTCGCTGGGATATGACTCATGCTGCTAAGCAGGTTGCTTTACAAGTAGCAAATGGGGAACTTGATCCCGCAGACATTACAGAAGAACATATTGCAAAGCATATGAGTATGGCAGATCAGGCACAGCCAGATTTATTGATCCGTACTGGTGGCGATGTCAGAATTAGTAATTTTTTACTTTGGCAGGCAGCCTACGCTGAACTTTATTTTACCAATACACTTTGGCCTGACTTTAACGAAGCTGCTTTTGCAGAGGCCATCGCATGTTACGTTGCCAGAGAGCGACGTTTTGGTTGCACGGGCGAACAAATAAAACAATTACTCGCTCAAACCTAAAATAGATTAAGGGTCATCATTTTGTTAAAACAACGTATTTTAACCTCACTAGTGCTAGCACCATTAGCACTGGCTTTGGTTTTTTACACCCCACTAACGTTATTTAGTTATTTTGCGGGTGCTATTGTATTAATGGGCGCATGGGAATGGTCTGCTTTTATGGGGCTATGCGATAAACTAAAACGCGGTGCGTTTGTATTGTTAGTTGCAGTATTACTCGGTTTACTTAATTTACATTGGCCGATAGAAACTCTATGGCAGAACGGCAAGCTTGTAGGTGATGCCAATTACTTATTTACCTTATCGTTTTCATGGTGGTTAGTTGCAAGTTATTTAGTGTGGCGTTACCCCGCTATGGCTAAAGGCTGGAATGAAGGGCTCGTGATGCGCGGTATTGCAGGTTTACTGACATTGGTACCACTGTGGCTTGCGCTTAACACCCTTCGAAGTGCGCAATATACAGAATCAATACACTATGGTTCTATGCTGATTTTAGTGGTTCTAGGTATTGTATGGAGTGCCGATATTGGCGCTTACTTTACCGGTAAAAGTTTCGGTAAACATAAGTTAATGCCTAAAGTTAGTCCAAATAAAACCATAGAAGGCCTCGCCGGTGGCGTGGTTGCTGCGGTGTTATTTGTATTGGCTTTTTGTTATTACACTAACGTTGATACTTCTGTGTGGCCAATTTATGCAGTAATGACAGCATTTATTGCTTTGTTCTCTGCGGTAGGTGATTTACTCGAGAGTATGTTTAAACGTGAAGCGGGTCTTAAAGATAGCGGCAGTTGCCTACCTGGGCACGGCGGTATTTTAGACCGTATTGATAGCTTAACTGCAGCAGCGCCGATGTTTGTTATTTGCTTTGCCTGGACACTGAGTTTATGAGTGTAGTGCAACAACTGGTTATTTTGGGTGCAACGGGGTCTATAGGTCTTAGCACGTTAGATGTTGTTGCAAGAAATCAACAGCAGTTCAAGGTGTTCGCATTGGCCGCAGGGCAAAATGCAAAGAAAATGGCTGAGTTGTGTCTTGCTCATCAACCTCGGTATGCTGTTATGGCTTCAGAGCAAGCCGCTAAGCAGCTTAGTGAACTTTTAAAAGGTATGTGTAAAACACAAGTAATGCATGGCGAGAAAGCCATGAGTGAGCTTTGTGCGCATGTTGATGTTGATACTGTGATGTCAGCTATTGTTGGTGCAGCTGGGTTACTGCCTACCTTGAGCGCAGTTGAAGCAGGAAAAAAAGTACTGCTGGCAAACAAAGAGTCATTGGTGATGTCGGGTCAGTTGTTTATTGATAAAGTGAAACAACATCAAGCAACTTTATTACCCATCGACAGCGAACATAATGCTATTTTTCAGTGTTTACCTAGTACGTTACAAAACACCCAAGGACAAGCACGGCTTGAGCAGCATGGCGTTAGCAAAATTTTATTAACTGGCTCTGGTGGCCCATTTTTAAACCGTGATATTAATACGCTTGATAGCGTTAGTGTCAGTGAAGCGGTTGCTCACCCTAATTGGTCTATGGGACAAAAAATATCAGTAGACTCAGCCACGATGATGAACAAGGGCTTAGAGTTTATTGAGGCTAAATGGTTATTTAACTGTGATGCCAGCGATATTGATGTGGTGATTCACCCACAAAGTATTATCCACTCTATGGTGCAATACCAAGATGGTTCTATTTTAGCGCAAATGGGAAACCCCGATATGCGCACCCCTATAGCACATGCGCTTGCCTTTCCACAGCGAATTGATGCGGGTGTTAAACCGTTAAATTTTTCTGATATTTGTGATTTTTCGTTCACCAAACCTGACTTTTCTCGTTATCCTAATTTAAAATTAGCAATTGCTGCGTGTGATGCGGGACAGGGTGCAACTACTACGGTGAATGCGGCTAATGAAATGGCTGTAAATGCATTTTTGCAGGGACAAATTAGTTTTACCGATATTTATAAAGTGAATGCGAAAACGTTAGAGGCTGCAAAGTTCACCAATGTGCAAACGCTTGATGAAATTCTAGAGTGTGATCGTTTAGCACGTTTGAGTGCAGCGCAGTTTATAACCAAAGTGGTGCATTAAAATGTTCGATTTTTTTTGGAATTTAGGCTCATTTATACTCGCACTCGGAATTTTAGTGACCGTTCACGAATATGGTCATTTTTGGGTGGCTCGTAAGGCGGGCGTTAAGGTACTGCGCTTTTCAATTGGTTTTGGTAAACCTTTATTAAAATGGCACGATAAATACAATACTGAATACGTGATCGCGGCAATCCCACTCGGTGGTTACGTAAAAATGTTAGACGAGCGTGTTGATGAAGTACCCGCAAATCAACGTCATTTATCGTTTAATGCAAAATCTGTTCAAGCGCGAATCGCTATTGTGGCTGCTGGGCCTATGGCGAACTTTTTATTTGCTATTTTTGCTTTTGCGGCCATGTATATGGTGGGTGTGCAAACCATAAAACCGGTTGTAGGTAATGTTGTTGAAGGCAGTAGAGCAGAACAAGCAGGCATTACGTCTACTCAGCAAATAATTAAAATTGGTGATGACGATATTACTAATTGGCAAGATGCGACTTTTTCTTTGATGTCGCACTTGGGTGATAAAAGTGTTGCCGTTACTTTACGTAATGAAAATTATCAACAAACAACGCAAATTCTCAACCTCGATGGTTGGAAGCTTGATCAGCAAGATGTACCGCCATTGAGCTCGTTGGGGATTGTGCCGTTTCGCCCTCAAGCAACACTCACTATTGCGGCGATTACTAAAGACTCTGCTGCTGAACAGGCAAATTTACAGATTGACGACATTATTTTGGCTGTAAACGGCGAAACAATGAGCAGTTGGCAGCAATTAGTTAATCTTATTACTCAATCGGCTAACAAATCCTTACAATTTAGTGTAAAAAGACAAGATAGTATAAAAACAATAATAGTGACCCCAAACAGCCGAGTTGTCAGTAATGGTGTTGAACAAGGTTTTTTAGGTGTTGCTCCGGTTGTAGAGCAGTGGCCTGATGATTTTGTTGAGACTAGACATTATGGGCCACTAGATAGTATTGTGCTGGGCACAAAAGAAACATGGCGTTTAATTACGCTGAGTTTTGACATGATAGGTAACTTAATTACTGGTCAAGTATCAGTAAAAAATTTGAGTGGGCCCGTCGGCATTGCAGTCGGTGCCGGCACAAGTGTTAGTTACGGATTAGTCGCATTTTTAAGCTTTTTAGCTTTGATCAGCGTTAATTTGGGAGTATTTAATTTACTTCCTCTGCCAGTGCTTGATGGTGGGCACTTAATGTATTACATAATTGAACTTTTTCGTAAAAAACCAGTCTCTGAAAAGACACAAGAGTTTGGTTTTAAAGTGGGAGCCTTGCTACTCATTTTTCTAACATGTTTCGCTTTGTTCAATGATGTATCGCGCTTGTAGTATTTAAGCGTGGTGACGACAAATTAGAACACGATTGTAAAGCTCGTAACTATTTAGTTTTCGATGCTAAGCGGTAATACAGTTGTAAAGGATAAAGATAATAAAATGGCTATAAAAAAACATTTGGTAGTTTCAAGTTTATTGGGTGCAAGTTTTGCAGCCCTAGGCCAAAACTCCTTTATTGTTGAAGATTTAAAAGTTGAAGGATTGCAACGTGTCGCACTTGGTGCTGCATTAACGCATATTCCTATCAACGTGGGCGACAATGTTGATGAATATACAATTTCAAAAACAATTAAGTCACTTTATCGCTCAGGTCACTTTGACAATATAAAAGCGTTGCGTGATGGCAATAACGTTATTTTTAAAGTAACTGAACGCCCAACAATTAGCTTTATTGAATTTGAAGGCAATAAAGACATTAAAGATGAGCAGTTAAACCAGTCGCTTGATCAACAAGATATTCGTCAAGGCGAGCCACTGGATAAAACGGTTATCGATAATATTGAAAAAGGCTTAGTTGAGTTTTTCCACAGCATTGGTAAATACAATGCAAAGGTGGACATAAGCATCACTAAGCTGCCACGTAACCGAGTTAAATTGAGACTCGAGTTTGATGAGGGTGATGCAGCCTCTATTCGTCAAATCAACTTAGTTGGTAATGAACTTTTTTCAAACGAAGAGCTACTTCAGCTTGCAGAGTCGCAACAAGATTTACCTTGGTGGCAGTTTATGGGTAGCGATCGCTATCAAAAACAAACCATTGAAGGCGATTTAGAAAAAATTCGTAGCTTTTATTTAGACCGTGGTTATTTGCGTTTTAATATTGATTCAACTCAAGTATCAGTTAGTCCTGAACGTGAATCGGTTTATGTAACGGCAAATATCACCGAAGGTGTAAAATACAAAGTGAAAGGCTTTGATTTTATCGGTGATTTACTCGGCCGAGAAGAACTAATCAAAAGTGTTATCCCACTTCGTACCGGAGAGCTGTATAACGGCTCGGTGGTGACTTCTTCAGAAGAGTTTATAAAAAGTTACTTAGCTCGTTTTGGATATGCTAACGCTGAAGTACGCACCATTCCAGAAATTGATGACGAAAACCAAGAAGTACAACTAACTTTGTCGGTTGACCCTGGAAAACGTGTTTATGTTCGTCGAATTATTGTAGGTGGTAACCAAAATACAGCTGATGAAGTACTACGTCGTGAAATGACACAGCTTGAAGGTGCATGGTTATCTAACCAAAATCTTGAGCGTTCTAAATTACAAATTCAACGTTTACCTTATATGGAAACTGTTGACTTTAATGTGGTGCCTGTTCCCGGTGTGGATGACCAAGTAGATGTTGATTTTACTGTTAAAGAGCAATCTGCGGGTAGCTTTAATGCCGGCCTTGCTTATGGTTCGTACTTAGGTCTGCAATTTAATATTGGTGTAACTGAATCTAACTTTTTAGGCACAGGTAACCAAATTGGCTTTAACATTAATACCTCACGTGGCTCTGAGCGTGTCAGTGTGTCGTACACAGACCCTTACTTTACGCCAGATGGCGTATCGCAAGGCAGCAGCATTTTTTACAGTAACTACGATGCTAGCCAGTTTAGCTTAATTGACTATAAGTCAAAAAGTTATGGCCTTGGGACTAACATTGGTTTTCCAATTGATGCTATAAATCGTATTAACTTTGGGGCTCGTTGGATAGAAGAAGAACTATCAGATATCGCTGAATATGAGCAAACACGTGTATTACGTGAAACCTTCCTCGATCCAGAGAACCCTGATGCGGGCTTTGAGTTTACCAAGTATGAGTTAAGTGTAGGTTGGTCGCGTGTAACGGTGAACCGTGGTTTGTTCCCAACAGCTGGCTCAAGACAAACATTGAACTTAACAGCTACAACGCCGAATTCAGATTTAAAATACTTTAAATTAAATTACGATTCACGTTTTTACTGGCCGATTTCAAACGACCATCGTTGGGTGTTCTCAACGCGTGCGGCATTAGGTTACGGTAATGGTTATGGCTCTACTAATGGGTATGAGCAGACGCTTCCATTCCAAGAGTATTTCCGTATTACAGAAATGGAACTACGTGGCTTTGATAGAAATACTATCTTACCGCGTGCAGTATCACGAGTACCACAATCTATACCAGGCACGCCATCAGGTGATGGTACAACCACAGGTAATATTGGTGGAGCATCTGAGTTTGATGTATTGCAACCTCAAGGCCGTATAGGTGGTAACGCGAAAGCCGTTGCAGGTATGGAGCTTATTGTTCCTACACCGTTCTTAGATGAAGAAAATACCAGTTCGGTACGTACTAGTTTCTTTGTTGATGCTGCCAACGTTTGGGATACCGAGTTTAACGTTGATCGTTATCAAAACTTAGGTATTGATGAGCGTGCAAAATTAGATGACTACTCAGACCCAATGCGCTTTAGGGTTGCAACCGGTTTATCATTACAATGGATCTCACCTATGGGTCCTATGCTGATCAGCTTTGCGTATCCGTTGCAAAAAGAAGAAGATGACGATACCAAGACCATCAGTTTTAATATTAGTAACACTTTCTAAAGGAGTTTTTTGTGAAAAAATTATTCAAATCAACAGCAGTTGCCGTTTTAGCTACACTTATGATGGGTACATCAGTTAATGCTTTTGCTCATAAAGTGGGTATTGTAGATATGCAAGAAATCTACAAGCAGCTTCCACAAATGGCTAAAATCGAACAGTCTTTACAAACTGAATTTGCTGAGCGTCGTCAAGAGCTTGAAAAGTTACAGGGCGACATTCGCTTTGAAGCTGAAAAGTTTAAGCGTGAAAGCACCACAATGAGTCAAGACCAAAAAGACGCATTACGTGATAAAATCCAGGGTATGCAAAAAAACCTTGCTGAAAAGGGCCGTCCGTTAGAGCAAGAAATTAAAGCACGTCAAAATCAGGAGTTGGCTAAAGTTCAGACTTTAATCATTGAAACTATCCAAGAGATTGCTAAAAAAGGTGACTTCGACGAAGTTAAAGTAAAAGACACAACTATTTACTTTAATCCTAAAGAAGTAACTGATCTTTCTGAAAAAGTAGTAACAGCTGTAAGTAAGAAATAATTAATCTATGCAAAATTATACGCTTTCGCAAATTGCGGAACTTCTAGGCGCCGAGCTTCAAGGTGATGGCGCTTTAGAAATTAAAAAAATAGCGACACTTGCAAATGCCCATACTGGGCATATTGCATTTTTAGCGAACAAGAAATATCGATCTCAGCTTGAGACAACAAAGGCCAGTGCGGTGATACTCAGCCCTGACGATGCGCCTTACTTTTCAGGCAATAAAATCATCGTTGCCAATCCTTATGTTTGTTATGCCAAACTCGCTCAGTTTATGGATACTACACCTCGTAGTGCAAATAGTGGTATACACCCGAGTGCGGTAATACATGCCAGTGCACAAGTGAGCAAAAGTGCAGCCATTGGTGCTAATGTTGTAATTGAAGCTGATGCTGTAATTGGTGGTAACGCCCAAATTGGTCCGAACAGTTTTATTGGTGAACGTGCTAAAATAGGCTCAGGCACCAAACTTTGGCCAAGTGTGAGCATTTATCATGATGTTGAGATTGGCGCAGATTGTTTATTGCAAGCTAACACTGTCATTGGTAGTGATGGCTTTGGCTATGCAAATGAACGTGGTCAGTGGCTTAAAATTCCACAATTAGGCTCTGTGATCATTGGCGATAAAGTAGAAATTGGCGCAAGTACCACGATAGATCGTGGTGCGCTTGATGATACTATTATCCACAGTAACGTTATTATTGATAACCAGTGTCAAATAGCACACAACGTTGAAGTTAACTCAGGCACCGCTATTGCCGGTTGTACTGTACTTGCAGGCAGTGTCACCATAGGTAAAAATTGCCAGATTGGCGGCATGAGCGCAATTAACGGTCACATGTCTGTGTGTGATGGTGTTATAATTACCGGCATGAGTATGGTGACCAAATCAATCACCGAACCAGGTATTTACTCATCTGGTATGCCTCATACGACTAACAAAGAATGGCGAAAATCAATTGCTCATTTGCGCAACCTTTCAGACATGAAATCACGTCTAAAAGCGCTTGAAGCATTGAACAAGTCATGATCGTTGAACACTAAAAAGGATGCTATTTTGGCAAACGAATTAAATAGCCTTGATATTCAAGAAATTTTAAGTTTATTACCGCACCGTT
This sequence comes from Pseudoalteromonas sp. meg-B1, assembly GCF_003173795.1. GTDB lineage: Bacteria > Pseudomonadota > Gammaproteobacteria > Enterobacterales > Alteromonadaceae > Pseudoalteromonas > Pseudoalteromonas undina. The sequence goes on from NZ_QGQU01000001.1 coordinate 746,429, forward strand.
ACCCGATGCTACTAATTGATCGTGTAATCGATTTCACCCCAGGTGAATCATTGCATGCAATTAAAAATGTATCGATTAATGAACCTATTTTCACTGGCCACTTCCCAAATCAGCCGATTTTTCCTGGTGTGCTAATATTAGAGTCAATGGCGCAAGCAACGGGTCTATTAGGGTTTAAAACGGTTGAAAATCGTAGCGAAAACGAACTTTACCTATTTGCAGCTGTAGACAACGCGCGTTTTAAGCAGCCAGTTGTGCCAGGTGATACCATGCATCTTCATGTTAAGTTTTTAAAAGAGCGTCGTAACATATGGAAATTTGCGGCTGAAGCTAAAGTTGACGGCAAAACAGTGTGTAGCGCCGAAATCATGTGTGCTAGAAGAGAGTTTTAATTGTGATCCATGCTACGGCAATAATCGAACCGGGTGCAAAACTTGGTAACAATGTGTCAGTTGGACCATATAGTTACATCGGTAATGATGTTGTTATTGGTGATGACTGCATTATTGAGTCTCACGTTGTTGTTAAAGGGCCTGCTACTATTGGCTCTGGTAACCATATTTTTCAGTTTGCCTCTGTGGGCGAAGCTTGCCAAGACAAAAAATATAACAACGAACCAACCAGTTTAATTATTGGCGACAATAATGTGATTCGTGAATGTGCGACTATCCACCGCGGTACAATTCAAGATGAAGGTGTTACCAAAATAGGCAGCAATAACTTATTTATGGCTTACACCCACGTTGCACACGATGCGGTAATTGGCGATAACGTTATTTTTGCAAATAATGCCAGTGTAGCGGGTCACGTTCATGTTGGTGATTGGGTTATTTTAGCGGGTAACTCAGGTGTTCATCAATTTTGTAAAATTGGTGCGCATGCATTTGTTGGTATGTATTCGGGGGTAAACAAAGACGTACCTCCATTTGTTACCACCATTGGTATGCCAGCAGGCCCTGCAGCAATCAATACTGAAGGCATGAAACGCCGTGGTTTTGAAAGTGATGAAATCATGGCAGTACGCCGCGCTTATAAAGCGTTTTACCGCAAGAGCTTAGGTGTTGATGAAGCGATTGAATTACTTGCTGAAGATGCTGCAAAGTTTCCAGCAGTGCAATTGATGATTGATTTCGTTAAAAGTTCTGAACGCGGTATTGTGCGTTAAAAAATAGTATTTTTAACAAATTTAAAAACCACCTTTGAGTAATCAAGGTGGTTTTTTATTAGCTGATTAATAATTCAGTCTCTACTCAGTATCGTCCTATTACACTACCTCTACATTTTTCAATAAAGTATAAATAATGAAACTGATAAAATTCGTATTTATTTCAGTATTATTAGTGATTTTGACCGCCTGTAGTACTGCGCCAAGTAATATCAATAATCAACAACGTGATGTTGCAGAGCAAGGTAAAGCATCATTTTATGCTGATAAGTACCACGGCCGACTTACTGCCAGTGGCGAGCGATTTAGCCAACAAGCAGCAACAGCTGCTCACTTAAAACTCCCGTTTGGTACACGAGTAAAAGTTACTAATATTGCTAATAATAAGTCAGTGGTGGTGAGAATTAATGACAGGGGTCCTTATATTCGGGGGCGAATTATAGATCTATCAAAAGCTATGTTTGAAAAAATAGCCGACTCTAGCGCCGGCGTTATTGATGTATCGGTCACCGTTATTGAGAATAAGTAATACTGCTAAGGGCTAAAAGCGGGTTGTTAACGCCACATAGTCAGGGTGTTCATTGAGCAATTGTTGATGTGAACCTTGAGCGATGATTTGTCCACTATCTAACCAGATAACACTATCCATTTGCGATAACAATGCTGGATCATGAGTAATTGTTAATACACTGGCATGCTCTTTTAGCTGTAAAACACTATTCATAACAGCTTGTTTAGAAATATTATCGAGCCCTTCAGTCGGTTCATCGAGTACTAAAATGGCGGGTTTTTGTAGCAGGGCCTGTGCCAAGGCTATACGTCTTGATTGACCTTGAGATACATTTCGCCCGCCGGTACCTAAACGGGTTTTTAGCCCTTGTTTTAGCTCAGAGAACCAACCACCAAGTTCTGCCTGTGTTAATGCTGCAATCATTTGTTGCGAGGTTGCATCGGGAGCTGCATAAGCAAGGTTTTCGCTTAATGTGCCATCAAAAATATGATGCTGCTGGGCTAAAATATTTAATGTCTTTGCACGACTCTCATTATTTAAATCATGCAGGCTTATGATTTCTTTGTCGCTTTGTAAGTTTATTGTTCCTTGCTGCAGTGGCCATAAACTACTGAGCAAATTCACTAAGGTCGTTTTACCACTGCCGCTTCTACCAACAATGGCCACTTTATGCTTCGCGGGGAGCTCAAAACTTACATTATTTAATGCTTGCTTTTGGCCATAGTGATAGCTGACATTATTTAATGATAATGCCCAGTGCTTATTTAATAGCTCAATATCTGTGGTTGATACATTATTTGTGCTAAGCGTTTTGTCTTCAAGAATAAAGAGTCGCTCAGCTGCTTTTAGTACATTAGGAAGCTCAATAAAGGCGTTAGGCAGTAACAATACGCTTTCAAAACTGGCAAGCACAAACAGGCTCAACATCGCCAGCTCTACATTGACCATAGCACCGCTAAACACTAGCGGCACAATAGTAATAATGCTGGCAAGCATAGCCAATTGCACTATGAGTAAGCTTAAGCCATCAGCGTTGCCAAGAGTCTTATGACGAATAAATAATTGCTGATTATACTGTTCACTTAACTGATCACACTTAGTGAGTTGTTGGTTTCGAGCTTGATAAATATTTAGCTCTCTAAGACCCGTTAAGGTGTCTGATAGCTCTGCTCTAAGTTGTGCACTAAGTAAGGTTTCTTGGTGACTATTTTTATCTAATTGCTTACTTAATATTGCCGGTATAATCACCCCAATAATAATAATCCCAACAAAACAAATAAGGGCGACATTTACATTGTAGGCTGACATAAACAGCATAATAATAGGCACAGTCAGTAAAGCTACTAACATCGGCAGCAACACATTTAAATAAAACTTATCTAATGCGTCTACATCGTTTTGCAAGCGATTAACTAAATCGGCACTGCGGCTCATAGCTAAATCAAGGTTATTGAGCTTGCTGAGAGTGGCGAACATGTTTACTCGTATTTCACTTAACAATAAAAATGTGGCGTTGTGAGTAACTAAGCGTTCAGCGTAACGTGAGGCGGTGCGCACAATCGCTAAAAAGCGGATGGTGCCAGCTGGGGTAAAGTAGTTCATATGGACGCCGGCAATTCCTGCGGCTGCCATAGAAGCTAAAAACCAGCCTGAAATAGCGAGTAAGCCTACATTAGCTAGCACCGTGAGTGACGCTAGAAACGTCCCCAAAAGCATCGCTTTATAATGAGGGCGGCACAATTTGAGTAAACGAATAAAATTAGCCATTAGTTACCCCTTGTTCTGCTGTTTGCAGTAGCTTTGCAAATTCGCCAGATTGCTGGCTGAGCGCTTTAAAATCGCCTTGTTGAACGATACAGCCGTTTTCCATAACGATAAGTTGCTTAGCATTTTTTACTGTATTTAAGCGATGTGCGATGGTGATCACCAAGTGGTTTTTTGCATATTCAGCAATAGCGTTTTGAATGAGTTGCTCGGTTTGACTATCTAAATGAGCGGTTGGCTCATCGAGCATTAAAATAGGGGCGTGTTTTAAAAATGCACGAGCTAATGCTATACGCTGTTTTTGCCCGCCAGATAGCCCTTCACCTTGCTCACCTATTAAGGTGTTAAAGCCATCGGGTAGCTCGTTAATAAATTCCAGCGCACCTGCCTGCTCTGCAGCATCTACAAGTGCTTCATATGAAGCGTCTGGGTTACCTAATTTTATGTTGGCGGCTAGGGTGTCGTAAAATAAGGTTGGCTTTTGTGGGATCCATGCAATGTTTTGTTGTAATTGGCTTATATCCGCGGTCGTCAATGGTTGTTGGTCAATGGATATATGTTGTATTACTTCTGGGTGAAAACCAAGCATGCAATCAAGTAGGGTGCTCTTACCTGAGCCGCTAGCTCCGACAATGGCTACTAGTCCTGCGCTTGGCAGGGTTAAATTAATATTATTTATTCCCTCATTGCTATTAGGGTAACTAAAGCTGAGCTCATGGATGCTTATAGTTCTACTAGCATTAATATTGATCTTTGCTGTGTGACTATCATCATTTTCGGGCAGTGGTGCATTTAAAATAATCAACATATCTGCAGCAGCACTAATTCCCTGCAGGCGTGCATGGTAATGGCTGCCTAATTGGCGAAGGGGTAAATAAAATTCAGGTGCTAGTAACAGCACTACAAAGCCAGTAGCAAAATCTAGGGTGCCAAAAAATAATCTAAAGCCAATAATTACCGCTACCAGTGCCACACTAATTGTGGCTAAAAACTCCAGAGCAAAAGAGGATAAAAAAGCAATTTTTAACACGCTTAGCGTTGCGTGCCTAAAATCATCTGAAATACGCGCAATTTGTTTGAGCTCTTTGCGCGTGGCATTAAATAGTTTTAGTTGAGTAAGCCCTTGTACACGGTCAAAAAAATAGTTTCCTAATACTGCCAGTTGTTGCCAACGTTTTTGATTAAGCGCCTCGGCTTTGTGGCCAACTAGAATCATAAAAAAAGGAATAAGTGGCGCGGTTAATAAAAATATTAATCCTGCTTTGTAATCGGTAGGAAATATAACCACTAATATAGCCAATGGAATAAGCGCACTATAGGCAACACCGGGTAGGTATTTAGCATAGTAGTCATGGAGTGCCTCAACACCATTATGCAGCGTGTTGAGCGTAGCGCCTTGGCCATGTTGCTCTATATAACTTGGGCCGAGTTGTGTGAGCTTATCGAGTAAGGTTTGGCGAATAGCCGATTTAATTTTAAGCGTAGCAAATGCGCTTAATCGCTCGCTGAGTGCTAAGAAAATGGCGCGCAGTAAAATAATACCCGCTAAAGGCCATAAATAGTGGGTTACTTGGGCTAAACTATGCCCTTCAAACATCACCTCATGAATGGTTTGCGCGAGTAAGTAAGCTCCTGCAATCATTAAAATTGCATTAACTGTTCCAAGTGCAATGCTTAGCTTTAACCACATTGCCGCCGGTTTACTCTGCTGCTTTAAAAAAGCGCGCAGGGGTTGTTGCTGCGCGCGATTTGGTCGGGGATTAGTCGTCATTGTGATTTGTATTATGCTCGTTTAATAAATCATGGGTGGCTTGTTCATCATCAGCAATACTGTTTTTATTTTGATGAAATTCATACCACATCACGTTTATAACGCCTAAAGTACAAGCAAGCAGTACACCTAAAATCCACGCGAAATACCACATAATTTAGTCTCCTTAATAGCTGCCGTGAGGGTTATTTTCAATTTCATCAACGGTCACTCTGCGCCACATTTTCACATAACACCAGGTGGTGTAAGCTAAAATGAGTGGCACAAATATAACCACAGCAATAAACATAACATTGAGTGTTCTGTGGCTCGATACCGCATCCCAAATTGTTAAGCTAATATCAGGGTTATTGCTTGAAGGCATAATAAACGGAAATAATGAAACGCCCGCAGTCATAATCACCCCAATTAACATCACACTGGTTGCTAATAATCCCAAAGCGGGCTTATTCAATTTAGAAAACAGGAGTGCACACAGTGCCATCGCAAATGCCAAAATAGGGAAGGTCATTGTCCATGGACGTTCACTGTAGTTATTAAGCCATGCGCCTTGAGCCGTGGTAACTACTTTTGCCAATGGATCTGCATGACCTTGGGTGTCGCCCATAGAGGCAATTTGATAACCTGTTAGGTTGGCAACCCACACACCGGCCGCTGCAAATAATACTATAAAGGCAAGTAATGAGTAGCGACCATATTGTCCTGAGCGCTCAGCAACTTGATCAGCGGTTCGCAGTTGTAGCCACATTCCCGCGTGTGCAATTAACATGGTAATACTAACTAAGCCGGCAATGAGCGCAAACGGATTAAGTAAGGCAAAAAACGACCCTTGATAACTAACTCTCAATAAATTATCGATATGAAACGGTACACCCAAAAACAAGTTACCAAACGCTACACCAAATACCAGCGCAGGTATGGCACTGCCGGCAAACAAGCCCCAGTCCCAGTTATTACGCCAGCGTTTAGAGTCAACCTTAGAGCGATAATCAAAGCCTAAAGGTCTAAAAAATAATGCAAATAACACCAGCATCATGGCAAAGTAAAAACCAGAAAATGCTGCCGCATACACCATAGGCCATGCTGCAAATAAAGCGCCACCTGCGGTTATAAACCATACTTGGTTACCATCCCAATGGGCGCCAATAGTGTTAATAACGGTACGGCGTTCAGAATCTGTTTTGCCGACTAAGCGTAGCAACATAGCAACGCCCATATCCATACCATCGGTAATGGCAAAACCAATTAGCAGCACACCAATAATTAACCACCAGAGCATTTTTAATGTTTCATAATCAAAAATCATGATAGTTCTCCTTTAGCAGTCGTGCTGTGATCAGGTAATTCAAAATGGTACTTACCGGTATGCAAAGAGCTTGGACCTTGCTTAATAAATTTAATCATTAACCATGCTTCAACAATCGCCAATCCAGTATAGAAAACAATAAAACCAGTTAAGCTAATTAAAATATCATTTACCGTCAGCGATGACGTTGCTAAAAAGGTCGGTAACACTTCAGAAATAGCCCATGGCTGGCGGCCATATTCAGCTACAATCCAACCAAATTCAATGGCAATCCAAGGCAGAGGAATGCTCAATACCGCCGCCCACAACAACCAACGTTTTTGTTCAATAATACGATGAGCGTTGTAATAAAAAGCAAGGATAAATACGCCAAGCATGATCACGCCACAGCCAACCATAATCCTAAATGACCAAAACATAGGGCCCACTTTAGGGAAGGAGTCTTTAACGGCTTGTTGTATTTGTGCCTCACTGGCATCTACCACGTTAGGGGTATAACGTTTCAGTAATAGGCCATAGCCTAAATCATCTTTCACGTTATCAAACTTTTCGATATTTTCAGGGGTATCGTCACCTGCGCGAAGTTTTTCTAGATATTCATAAGCAATCATGCCATTGCGAATACGCTTCTCGTGTTTTTTCTCAAGATCTGAAATACCAATCACTTGTTCATCAAGTGAGCGCGTTGCAATAATACCTAATGCGTAAGGAATTTTAACCGCAGCATGAGTTACTTGCTCTTCAGAGTCAGGAATACCTAGCATAGTAAAAGCTGCGGGGGCTTCTTCGGTATGCCATTCAGCTTCAATGGTCGCGAGTTTTACTTTTTGTACTTCACCGACTTCGTAGCCAGATTCATCACCGAGTAAAATAACACATAAAATAGAGGCTAAACCAAAGCCTGATGCCACCGAGAACGAACGTTTAGCAAATGCCAAATCACGTCCTTTTAATATGTACCAGCTACTAATCCCAAGCACAAACATAGACGCCGCAACATAACCTGCAGACACAGTATGAATAAACTTAACTTGCGCTACAGGGTTAAATACTAGCTCTGCAAAACTAGTCATTTCCATACGCATGGTTTGATAGTTAAACTCTGCCCCGACTGGGTTTTGCATCCACGCATTAGCAACTAAAATCCATAGCGCAGACATATTAGTGCCCAGCGCCATTAAAAATGTTACCCCTAAATGCTGGCGTTTAGAGAGCCTGTCCCAACCTAAAAAGAACATCCCCACAAAGGTTGATTCTAAAAAGAAGGCCATTAAGCCTTCAATAGCCAGTGGTGCACCAAATACATCACCCACATAATGAGAGTAATACGACCAGTTAGTACCAAACTCAAATTCCATGGTGAGGCCGGTAGCCACACCAATAGCAAAGTTAATACCAAATAACTTGCCCCAAAACTTAGTCATATCGCGATAAATCTCGCGACCGGTCATAACATAAACCGATTCCATAATAACTAAAATCCAGGTCATACCGATTGTTAACGGCACAAATAAAAAATGAAATAGAGCGGTGACAGCAAACTGTAATCGCGATAGATCCACAAAGGTTTCATCTATCATTTTTGGCTCCTTTGGTTGTGATGCAGTGACAGCACAAAGCAATTGTTAATGTTTTTAATAAACTTTCAGTAATTTCTGAAAGTTTGCATCATTATTGGCGTTTGTACAATTTTTGTCAACATGTATATTAGAAAACTTTAATATACTATGACATTACATCAGTCTATAAAATACGCAATCATCAATTAAGAGTAAGCTAGAAAAAAGTGGTGCGTTTTAAGCGTTTAACCTAGCCTTAAAACACGGTAAACTAATCGGTATGAACGCCGGGTTTACTTGTGAAAAAATAGCAAATGAAAAAAGATAAAAAACAACTACGAATTGGTATTGTGGCAGGTGAACTGTCGGGCGATATTTTAGGTGAAGGGCTGATAAAAGCGCTTAAAGCGCATTTTCCTGATGCAATCTTTGAAGGTATTGCAGGTCCTAAAATGCAAGCTCAAGGCTGCAAAACGCTGTTTGATATGGATGAACTGTCGGTTATGGGGTTGGTTGAAGTCCTTGGCCGTTTACCGCGCTTGCTAAAAATTCGCAAGCAGTTAGTACAGCACTTTATTGATAATCCTCCTGATGTGTTTATAGGCATTGACGCGCCCGATTTTAATTTACGTGTAGAAAAACCGTTAAAAGATGCGGGTATTAAAACTGTGCAATACGTTAGCCCTTCAGTGTGGGCGTGGCGTGAAAAACGCATTCACACTATAAGTGCAGCCACTAACTTAGTATTGGCTTTATTACCTTTTGAGAAAGAATTTTACGACAAGCACCAAGTACCTTGTACTTTTGTAGGCCACACATTAGCCGACGACATTGCACTTGAGCACGACGATAGCCAAGCCCGTAGCCAACTAGGCTTAAATGCTGATGACAAGGTGTTAGCGTTATTACCCGGGAGCCGGGGCTCAGAAGTGGGCTTGTTAAGTGAAACCTACATAAAAACAGCGGCTCAGTTGCAAGCACAGAACCCAGCGCTTAAAGTCGTTGTGCCACTGGTGAACGAAAAGCGCAAAGCGCAGTTTATTGCTATTTTAAATGCCACAGCGCCCTCACTAAATGTTAACTTACTAGACGGCCAATCAAATTTAGCCATGCAAGCCGCCGATGCCATATTACTGGCATCAGGTACGGCAACGCTTGAGGGCATGTTATATAAAAAACCAATGGTGGTTGGTTATAAAATTAAACCACTGAGTTATTGGATTTTTAAAACCTTATTTACCTTTAATATTAAATATTTTTCGTTACCTAATTTATTGGCAGACGAAGAATTAGTGCCAGAGTTTTTGCAAAGCGAGTGTAATGTCGCTAATTTAACAGCAGCACTTACCCCTATGCTAAATAGTGACAATAAAGAGTTAAAAGCCCGCTTTTTAGCCATACATGAAAAAATTAGATTAGATGCAAGTAAACAAGCTGCAAATGCAGTGGCGGAGTTAATAAATGCAAATTGAACGACCTAATGTAACCCTAATTGCCGGTGTAGATGAAGTGGGTCGTGGACCGCTGGTGGGCGACGTGGTTACTGCCGCTGTTATTTTAAATCCCAATAAGCCAATCGCAGGCTTGGCCGATTCTAAAAAATTAACGGATAAAAAACGTCAATTATTAGCCACTGAAATAAAAGAAAAAGCACTGTGTTACGCCATTGGCCGTTGTAGTCCAAGCGAAATAGATGAGCTAAATATATTACAAGCCACTATGCTTGCCATGAGTCGCGCAGTGGAAGCACTTAGCACAGTGCCTGAATTTGTGTTTGTAGATGGTAACCGCCTGCCTAAATTAGCTATGCCCGCCCAAGCGGTGGTTAAGGGTGATAGCTTAGTCGCTGAAATCTCAGCCGCATCTATTTTAGCAAAAGTGGCTCGTGATGATGAAATGATTGAACTTGATGCGCGCTATCCACAATATGGGTTTGCAGGGCATAAAGGGTATCCGACTAAAGCACACTTTGCAGCGCTTGAGCAATACGGCGCTATAGATGAGCATCGTAAGAGCTTTAAACCGGTGCAGCGTGTGCTTGCGCTTTCGGGTAAGGAGTAATTATGCCAACTCCTGATTTTGTTCACTTACGAGTGCACTCAGACTTTTCGATGGTTGATGGTTTGGCAAAAACCAAACCAATAGTCGCTAAAGCACAAGAGCTTGAAATGCCAGCGCTGGCAATTACCGATCAAATGAACTTTTGTGGTTTAGTGCGTTTTTATGGCGCAGCGCATAACGCAGGTATCAAGCCACTTGTTGGTGCTGATTTTTGGGTACGTAGTCCTGAGTTTCCTGATGAGCCAAGCCGAATAACGTTATTAGCTAAAGATAACACTGGCTATAAAAATATTACTTTATTGATTTCTAAAGCTTACCAACGTGGTCATGTGTTTCATCGTCCAGTTATTGACCGTGAATGGTTAGTTGATTTAAAAGAGGGGCTCATCATACTCTCGGGTGCTAAAGATGGCGATTTAGGAAAAGCATTAATAAAAGGCAACCCCGCTATTGTTGAGTCGGTGGTAAGCTTTTATAAGCAGCACTTCAGCGATCATTATTATATTGAGCTTATTCGCACCAACCGTGCTCAAGAAGAAAATTATTTGCACATGGCAGTGGAGCTTGCAACCACAGAGCAACTGCCAGTAGTGGCTACCAATGAAGTGGTATTTTTAAAGCCAGAAAACTTTGAAGCCCATGAAATTCGGGTGGCTATTTTTGATGGTTATACCCTAGATGATAAACGCCGACCAAAGCGTTTTTCACAAGAGCAATACCTAAAAACGCCAGAACAAATGGCAGAGCTATTTAGTGATATTCCAGAGGCGTTACAAAATACCGTAGAAATCGCAAAACGCTGTAATGTAACCGTTCAATTAGGTGAGTATTTCCTACCAGATTACCCCACAGGCTCATTAAAAATTGATGAGTTTTTGGTTAAAGTCTCACAAGATGGACTTGAAGAACGACTGCAATTTTTATTTCCTGATGAACAAGAACGCCAAGAAAAACGCGGCGAATACGATGAGCGTTTAAAGATAGAGCTCGATGTAATTAACCAAATGGGATTCCCAGGTTACTTCTTGATCGTAATGGAATTTATTCAGTGGAGTAAAGATAACAATATTCCTGTAGGTCCAGGGCGTGGTTCAGGTGCGGGCTCCTTAGTAGCTTATGCGCTTAAAATTACCGACCTTGATCCACTAGAGTTCGATTTACTCTTCGAGCGCTTCTTGAATCCAGAACGTGTTTCTATGCCCGACTTTGACGTCGATTTTTGTATGGATAGACGTGATGAAGTAATTGATCACGTATCGGCCTTGTATGGCCGTGATGCGGTATCGCAAATTATTACTTTTGGTACTATGGCGGCCAAAGCGGTTATACGCGATGTAGGCCGGGTACTTGGTCATCCTTATGGATTTGTTGATCGTATTTCTAAGCTTATTCCGGGCGATCCGGGAATGACCTTGGCCAAAGCGTTTGAAGTTGAACCTCGTTTGCAAGAAGCCTACGACGGCGATGAAGAAGTTAAAGACTTAATCGACATGTGTCGTATTCTTGAGGGTTGTACCCGTAATGCCGGTAAGCACGCAGGGGGGGTTGTAATATCGCCGACCACGATTACCGATTTTGCTGCGCTCTATTGTGATGATGAAGGCAAGTTTCCGGTTACTCAGTTTGATAAAAACGATGTAGAAACTGCTGGTTTGGTTAAGTTTGACTTTTTAGGCTTACGTACGCTGACCATCTTACAGTGGGCAGTGGATATGACCAACGAGCGCTTAAAGCGTGAAGGCAAGCAGCCGGTTGATATCAACACCATTCCACTGAATGATAAAAAAAGTATTGAACTACTGCTGCGCGCTGAAACCACCGCCGTATTCCAGCTAGAATCACGCGGCATGAAAGACCTAGTTCGCCGATTAAAGCCCGATTGCTTCGAAGATATGATAGCCCTTGTTGCTTTGTTCCGTCCAGGTCCACTGCAATCAGGCATGGTAGATAACTTCATCGACCGAAAGCTCGGCAGAGAAGAAATTTCATACCCCGATGCGCAATATCAACACGAAAGTTTAAAGCCTATTCTTGAGCCGACTTACGGCATTATTTTGTATCAAGAACAAGTTATGCAAATAGCGCAGGTGCTGGCCGGTTATACACTAGGCGGCGCCGATATGTTACGTCGTGCCATGGGTAAGAAAAAGCCCGAAGAAATGGCAAAACAGCGCTCAACCTTTGAAGAGGGCGCGCGTAATAATGGCATTGATGGCGAGCTTGCGATAAAAATATTCGACTTGGTTGAAAAGTTTGCGGGTTATGGTTTTAACAAATCTCACTCAGCAGCTTATGCATTGGTATCGTATCAAACGCTGTGGATGAAAACCCATTACCCGGCTGAGTTTATGGCTGCAGTAATGTCGGCTGATATGGATAACACCGACAAAATAGTAACGCTGGTGGATGAATGTGAAAACATGAAACTCACTTTGTTACCGCCCGATGTAAACGCTGGTGAATACAAGTTTACTGTTAATCTTCAAGGTGAAGTTGTTTACGGTATAGGAGCAATTAAAGGCGTGGGTGAGGCTCCCGTTGATGCCATATTAGAAGCGCGAGCAAAAGGCGGCCCATTTAAGGACCTATTTGATTTTTGTGCGCGTGTTGATTTAAAACGCTTAAATAAACGTGTCACCGAAAAATTAATTTATGCAGGTGCATTAGATCAACTAGGGCCAGAAAAAAATCAACCTGGGCGAGCAACGCTGCTGGCAAGTTTAAAAGATGCAATGCGCGCAGCCGATCAACACAACAAAGCTGAGCTGTTAGGGCAAAGTGACTTGTTTGGTTTACTGGCCACAGAGCCTGACGAAGTAGAGCAAGCGTTTATTAAAGCCACACCACTTACAGATAATCAGTGGCTTGATGGCGAAAAAGATACCTTAGGCCTTTATTTAACTGGCCATCCTATAAACCAGTATCGACGAGAGCTTGGGCATTACACCTCAGGCCGACTCATTGATTTGCAGCCCACTAACCGTGATGTAGTCTCAACTGGGGCGGGCTTGGTGATTGCCGCGAGAACCTTAATTAATAAAAAAGGAAATCGCTGGGGCTTGATAACTTTAGATGACAAAAGCGCCCGAATTGATGTACGCTTGTTTCCAGAACAGTTTGAAATGTACCAAGATATGTTGCAAATCAATAATATTTTGGTGATATCCGGACAGGTCAGCTTTGATAACTTCTCTGGTGGTATTACAATGACCGCCAGAGAAATAAACACCATTGCTCAGGCGCGTGAAAAGCGTATAAAAGCGATTAAGATGACGCTGAATATGGTGCAGATCGAGGCTGGTTTCTTCGATAAATTACAAAAAGTACTCGAACCATACAAAATGGGAACGTGTCCGATCAAGGTATATTATCAACGCCCCGATGCGTTGGTGCAATTAACCCTAGGGATCGAATGGTGTGTTACGCCAAGTGACGACTTAATTCATAAGTTATCGCTGATGGCAGCGCAAAATGTAGAACTAGAATTTAACTAATTAGGTAGTTTAGAGCATGAGCCTCAATTATCTTGATTTTGAGCTTCCAATCGCAGAATTAGAAGCAAAAATTGAAGAATTACAAAATGTAAGCCGCGCTGGCGAATTAGACCTTGGATTAGAAGAGGAAGTCAGCAAACTTAAAGAAAAGAGCGCACAAATGAAGGAGAAAATTTTCTCTGAACTTGGTGCTTGGCAAGTATCACAGCTAGCACGTCATCCGCTGCGTCCTTATACTCGAGATTATATCGAGCGTATTTTTACGGAATTTGACGAGTTTGCGGGTGATCGTACGTTTGCTAACGACCCTGCAATTTTAGGCGGCGTTGCTCGTTTAGATGGTGAACCTGTTATGGTGATCGGTCAGCAAAAAGGCCGTGGTACTGCTGAAAAAATTAAACGTAATTTTGGCATGCCAAAACCAGAAGGTTACCGTAAAGCATTGCGCTTAATGGAAATGGCTGAGCGTTTTAAAATGCCAATCATGACCTTTATCGACACCCCAGGTGCATACCCAGGTGTTGGCGCAGAAGAGCGTGGTCAGTCTGAAGCAATTGCACGTAACCTAAAAGTAATGGCCGCACTAAAAGTACCTACAATTTGTACTGTTATTGGTGAAGGTGGTTCAGGTGGTGCATTAGCGATTGGTGTTGGCGACAGAGTAAACATGCTGCAATACAGCACTTACTCAGTTATTTCACCAGAAGGCTGTGCCTCTATCTTATGGAAAAGTGCTGATAAAGCGCCACTTGCAGCAGAAGCAATGGGTGTAACAGCCGAGCGCGTTAAAGAGCTAGATTTAATCAACAACCTAGTTGATGAGCCGCTAGGTGGTGCACACCGTAATTATGATGCCATGGCACGTAATTTAAAAGTTCGCCTTAAGCGCGATTTAGCAGACTTACAAGCGTTATCGCTTGAAGAGATGCTTGATCAACGTTACAAGCGTTTAATGTCGTTTGGTTATTGCTAAACATAGCTAAACATAGCTAAATGTAGCTAAATATAGAAAAAAGCCGCCTATGCGGCTTTTTTTGTTTTAATATACCGTAACGTAGAGCCTTTTTTATTCGGGTTATTAGCAATTCACTCATTGGTTATAATAATGCACACATCACAAATTTATCTGCAGGTACAAAAAGCCCTTAATCATTATATAGAAAACGGGCAATTCACATTTACTGTGGCCTTATCTGGTGGCGTAGATTCGGTGGTGTTGTTGCAGATAATGCATGGATTAAAAGAGCAGTGGCCACAATTAAATTTAAGTGCAATTTATGTAAATCATGGCTTAAGTGATAACGCCCATCACTGGCAGCAATTTTGCCAAGCACGTTGTGAGCAACTTTCAATTTATTTTAAAGCGGCACACGTCATAATTAAGCAGCAATCGCGCACCAGTATTGAAGCGCAGGCTCGCGAAGCTCGTTATCAAGCGCTTGACGAATACAGCCCAAGTGATAGTGTCATTTTGTTAGGCCAGCATTTAAACGACCAAGTAGAGACATTTTTACTTCGTTTAAAGCGCGGCTCAGGCTTAAAAGGGCTCGGCGCTATGCAGCAAACTCGCATACTTAAAAGTGGCCGTGAGTGCTATAGGCCATTATTGGCGGTAAAACGCAGCGAGATAGAAGCGTTTGCTCAGCAATTTAATATTAGCCATATTACCGATGAATCCAACGCCAATGAGCACTTTGATCGTAATTTTTTGCGCCAACAAATAGTGCCTAAGTTGGCAGAGCGTTTTACTGGTTTTGAGCAGTGTACAGCACGAAGTATTGAATTATTACAGCAGCAGCAAGCACTACTGGATGAGTATACCCAGCAAGATCTCGCTCAGTGCATTAATCAACATCAGGCGCTTAATATACAAAATATGGCTCATTACAGCGCTATTCGCATTGCTAATGTATTACGCGAGTGGCTGGCATTATTTAGCCACACTATGCCCTCACAAAAGCAATTAAAACAAATAATGAGCCAAGCCATTCATGCACAAGCTGATGCACAAATAAAAATTGAGCTAAGTGATGGGCAAATACGCCGCCATCAAGGTTTACTTTATTTTGTGCAACCAAAGCCATTAGCCGTTAATATTGAACGCGTAACAAGTCGCGAACTAGTGCTGAATGACGGACAAATACTACAATGCCTGCAGGGAGTGGGTATGCGCGCCCCTAAAACGGATGAACAAGTTAGTGTGCGCTTTAACTGCAATAGTGCGCGTATTAAACCACTCAAAAAACCAGGTAGTAATACGCTTAAACATTGGTTTAAAGATGCAAAAGTAGCGCCTTGGCTACGTGCTGATATTCCATTAATTTTTTACAACGATGAGCTAGTGCAAGTGGTTGGTTATTTTGTTAGTGATAACCATAAAGATGAACATGGTGTAATTTGGGAGTATAAATTATGAGTCAGCAACCTCATGTTGGACTGTCGCTTATTAATAAGGCGCCCACTGGCATATTAATTACGCTATTGATCGCGGTTTTAGCGAATGTATTTTTAACCCTTAATATTACTACCCTCGGCTACGCTGTATTGGGTGGTATGGTATGTGCCGCCATTTTACTTGCCTACTGGTTGGGTAAAGGGGGCGTGTTTTTCATTTTAGGAGTGAGTACGCCTTTACTGTTGGTGCTTTTTACACCACTTGCAACAATTGCGGCATTACTTAATTTACTCAGTGGCTTCTTTTTTGGTTTTTGCACCATGCTACTAATTTACAAATACTTTATATTAAAAAAGTAGCGTAAAAAAGCCCAGCGGGGGAGGCTGGGCTTTTCAAATATTATGTTCTTTTATTGTTTAATAGGCTTTTGCGCAGTTTCGCCCAGATGCTTTTGCTTTATACAAGCCCTTGTCCGCACGAGAAAATATCTCATTTTGGCAATCATCACTGTTAGTTAGGGTAAAACCAATACTGGTTGTTACATTGTACTTAGACATAATCGGTGAGTTTCTTACTAAACGCATGATACGTTCTGCAATCACTTTATTGGTGGTAAAAGCAGGGTCCTCAATTAGTATTGAAAACTCATCGCCACCAAAACGAAATACTGAATCTGTGCCTCTAATACTACTAGATAAAACTGTGGCAAATTCTATTAAAACGTCATCGCCAATTTTATGACCATAGTTATCATTTACTTGTTTAAAATTATCTAAATCAAGCAGCATTAAACTAAATGGATGGCCGTTACGTCTATGATTTTCAAGCTTTTGTTGTAACATGTCATTAAATTGACTACGGTTGTTTAACCCCGTCAACGAGTCTTTTGTTGCTAGCTTTAATACACGGTTGTACATTATTGCATTACGTAGTGGATAAATTAATACACTGTGAAAATGCTGCAGCTTTTTTTCAATAGCCGCACTAAGCGGATATTTTGTGTAATAAGTGAGTGTGCCTAAATGCTCACTTTCAACATTTAGATCAAATGAGTATGCTGGGTTTTCAACATCACTATTGGGTGTTTTAACATCAATACATGATGTTTGAAAGTGTACCCCAGAAAAATTAAGCAGCTGTTTTGCAAAATTTGCAAATGTGCCTAAAATATCTTCCAACACTAGGCTAGTTTGTAGTTTGGCCGCCAGCTCATGCAGTGCTGTTGGTGTATTGCTATTGTATTGCTCTGCTGAGAACGGCAAAAATTCACCGCGACCAGAGATACGTTGTGTCAAAATATGAACGTTTTCCACTATTTCTTCCCCCTATAGTATTACTTTTTATAAATAAGCAGATTGCGTGCCATATTTTTATTCTGGCTGAAAGTTATGCGATTGCTATAGTTAAGTCACATCCCATAGATTATTTTAAGGTTTGCGTTGCAAAGTATTAATGCTCAGATTTTTGGACTTTTAGTCGCTGCGGTTTTATTTGTATGGCTATTTAAGCGCATAGGGCTTCCCCCTGTGTTGGCTTATTTGGCTGTGGGTTTATTAGCGGGTGGTCATGGTGTTGGCTGGATGACGCAAAGCCATGAGATGGACTTTATTGCAGAGCTAGGTATTGTATTTTTGCTGTTTAGCTTAGGTTTGGAGTTTTCTGTATCGCGCCTAATGGCGATGCGTAATATTGTATTTGGTTTAGGGTCGCTACAAGTATTTGTTAGTAGTATTTTGCTGATTGTGACTCTGCATTTATTAAATTTTAATTTATTAACCAGTTTTACCATTGGCATTATTATTACGCTCTCCTCTACTGCGGTGGTTGCCAAATTATTAAAAGAGAGCGGCGATTTAAATAAACGCCGTGGGCAATTGGCAATCGGCGTTTTATTATTTCAAGACATTGCTGTTGTACCATTACTGATTATTTTACCGTTATTTGCCAGCAGTGACTCAAATGGTATTGGCTGGGCTCTGTTATTTGCACTAACTAAAGGTGCGTTTGTCTGCGTGTTGCTATGGGCAATTGGCAAATGGGTTTTACCTAGAGTATTTAATGAAGTGGCATTAGCAAAAAGTGATGAGCTATTTGTTTTAACTACTTTATTAGTTGCTTTGTTTGCGGGTTTACTTACTTATTCATTTGGCTTATCAATGGCATTAGGGGCATTTTTAGCGGGTATGATGCTTGGTGAAAGCCATTACCGCCATCAGCTAGAAGCGGATATTCGCCCGTTCCGTGATATTTTAATGGGGTTATTTTTTGTCACCGTAGGTATGCAGCTAGATATCAGCTTTGTTGTTAATCATGCGGGTATTATTGTTGCTGCCTTACTGGGCATTTTAGTCTTAAAAATCGCCGTAGTAACCGTATCGTCTTTATTTATGGGAGAGCGAAAACAGGACGCATTAGCCTGTGCTATTATGTTATGGCAAATGGGTGAGTTTGGTTTTGTGTTAATAGCACTCGCAGCACAGCATGACTTACTGAGTGCGGAGCAAGTATCATTTTTAATTGCCATGGGTGTAATTTCTATGGCTCTCACCCCGTATTTAATCGATAAAACCCCCTTTATTTTAAAGCGACTGGGTATGTTAGAACGCGCTAAGTTTGCCTATGAAGATGAGCCACAAAGCAGTACGCTTTATAATAATCATGTAGTTATATGTGGATTTTCTCGGGTAGGGCAAACTATTGCTCGCTTTTTATCGCCAGAGGCTATTGATTATGTGGCCATTGAAAGCGATCCCATACTAGTGCAAGAAGGAAAAGCGGCGGGTGAACCTTTATTGTTTGGTCACGTTGAGCAAAAAGATATTTTAAAGTGCGCAGGGGTAGAGCGAGCACGCTTAGTGATTATTACTTTTACGGAATTTCAACAAACTCAAATAGTGATTGATGCCATAAAACAGGTTGCTCCTAAGGTAAAAATACTCATAAGAACCCGTGACGACAGCCAATTAGAGCGTTTAAAAGATTTAGGCGTCACTGAAGTTGTGCCTGAAGCGCTCGAGGCAAGTTTAATGCTGGTCTCACATGTGTTGTCTATGTCGGGTGTACCAATGAGCCGAATAATTCGCCGTGTTAGTAGCGAAAGACGTAACCGCTATAAGCTATTACAAAGTTTTTTTGCAGGCGAAAACATCGAAAGCGATACCAATTTGCCCGAACGGTTAGAGTACTTACATGTCATTGCCTTGCCGGATAAAGCATTTGCGGTAAACAAGGCTATTAGTGAGCTTAATTTAGCTAAAAGAAAGGTGTTAATTAAGGCGCTTCGGCGTGAAGGTGAAGAGATAGAGATGCCACAAGAGCATACCGTACTATACGCAAATGATATTATAGTGTTGCAAGGCAAACCGAGGCGAGTAGAGCATGTTGAGCATTACTTGCTCGATGGCATTGAGTAAGAGTAGCCTCTTAGTCTAGCTCTAAAAACTTTCTCATCTCGGGCAGTTGCTTCATGCCATCTTCGTATCCAATTTGAATTAAGTGCTGGGTATAGCGTTTTTCAAATAATAAGTAACTGGTTAAACTCGACTGAGAGCGTTTTTTAACCCCGATCATACGGAGTAACACTTTAATTGCCCAAGGCATATCATCATAGTATTGCGCTGCAATTGCATTAAAGTTTTGCGAGGGGTTAATAATAAAGCTGTCTATTTGTTTTAACTCTTGATGCTTTTGTCTATCGGGTAATAACCCCAGCGTACGATTTACTCGATCTAATCGTTCTAAATCAGATTGCATAGTGTCGGTAAATACACTGTCGAGTAAGTGGCCTGCTACAGCAGAAAGCCCGGGGAAATGCGCAGAGTAACCTGGAGGGTGAGGTTCCTTGGGTTGTTCAACACCAATAATAAATATTTTATTTGCCCCTAAGTGAATAGACGGGCTTAAAGGTGAAAGTTGATGTATAGAACCATCACCAAAGTAGTGGTTATAAATATTTACACTAGGAAAAACCATAGGAATAGCACTTGAGGCCATTAAATGCTCAACATTAATTCGCGTAGCGCGACCTTCGCGTTTTGCTCGCTGCCAAGAATGCTGCGTATTTGACTGAAAAAAAGCAACAGAATCACCGGTCGTATAACTAGATGCTGTAATCGACAGCGCCTCTAAGTAGTCACGATGTAAGTTACGTTCAATTCGATGTAAATCAAGAATATCGTTTAATAGCTTTCTAAGTGGCCGATTATTTAATAAGCTCGCCGGTGGATGGTTTATATGCTCAGACTGAAAACTAGTTAAAATATTACGAGTAATATGACCAAACACACTCAAAAAGTCACTTTTATATACCATAGAGGTGGAAAAGTTTTTCCATACTGTCTCTAGCTTTCTAACGGCTAAATGCATACATGAAGCGTAACACGCTAACGCCGCAGAATTAATTGCGCCAGCAGATGTACCATTTATCACTCTAAAGGGCAGCGGGGCAGTTCTGGGCATACTTTGCGCTAATGCTTTTAACACGCCCACTTGGTAAGCTGCTCGGGCACCACCACCGGTGAGTAATAAAGCCACTTTTGGTTTACTAGGATCGACTTGCTTAATTTTCATGTTACGTATTTAAACTGTTCACTGTCTTTACTTTATTTATTCACTGTAAGTCTTTAAGCTAGAAGAATCAAAGGATACATAACTTACATTAATAAATATTGGTGTAAATTATGAATTAAATCTGTTTAGAGTACTCTAAACAGTATCGCATTTTTATATTTATGGAGTTCGTATGTCAGATAAACCATCAGGATCAGACGTTCAAAAACGTCCGCCGAATAACAACCTTATCTTTGCAGGGGTTATTTTATTAATTATCATTATTGCCGCTGCGTTTGTTTTATTAAAACCAAGTGAAGCTCCAAAAACAGTTATGCAGGTTGAAGAACCAGTAAAAGAGCAACCTATTATGGAGTTAAAGCCTGAAAACGATCCTGTGGTAGGTGCGCCCTCTGTTAAGCCTGAAAAACCTGCGGAATTAGATGTTCCAGCTCAGCGTCCAGAAGTTGAGCCCGAAGCTGAAGTTGTATCTTTACCAACGTTAAACGACAGCGACCCTGTAGTCATTGCAAAATTAGATGAATATTTGGGTGATGTAGCGATGAGCTTAGTGTTAAATGATGATGTTATTCGCCGTGGCGTAGTGTTTGTCGATAATTTAGCAAAAGGCAAAGTGGCTACCAAGCATACCCCAGTTGCAAAATTAGAAGAGGGTTTTAGCGTAAACGAAGGCGATATTTTAACAATTGATCCTAATAGCTATGAACGCTATACCCCATATGTAAAAGTACTCACAAGTATGAGTGCAGCTCAAGCTGTGCGTTTATATGATGAGTATAAACCACTGATCAACAGCGCATATACTGAAATTGGTTATGGTGATGATGAGTTTACTCAAACACTTGAAGATGCCATTGACCTGTTACTTGATACTCCTGAGCCAAAAGGTAGCTTACCATTATTGCGTGATTCAGTGACCTATCAGTATGCGTTTTCTGAATGGGAGCAATTACCCGCTGCGCAAAAGCAACTTTTACGCATGGGCCCAGAGAACATGAAAAAAGTAAAAGCGGCACTACGTAACATAAAAGCAGAGTTAGAGAGCAATTAATAATCGCTTTAACACCTAAATAGACTGCGATTGTATATGAAGTATGCAATCGCACTTTCTTTTTTGATTATCCCTTGAATAACAGAGCAAAAGTAGAGATAATCTCAATCGCGCCAACCAAGGCCCTCAATGGTAGTCTTATTGGTCCTCTCGCAACACTAGCAGGCGAACCTGGTCAGGCCCGGAAGGGAGCAGCCACAGTTTGTGACGTGTGTGCCGAGATGTGGCTGGTAAGACTGCCACCCAAATTCCTCATTTGGGTGTATTAAAAT
This sequence comes from Pseudoalteromonas sp. meg-B1, assembly GCF_003173795.1. Lineage (GTDB taxonomy): Bacteria > Pseudomonadota > Gammaproteobacteria > Enterobacterales > Alteromonadaceae > Pseudoalteromonas > Pseudoalteromonas undina. Next base: position 768,347 of record NZ_QGQU01000001.1, read on the forward strand.
TCCATTTATCTATTTTCTAATATTTATTTTGTTATTCGTACGCTAATTCTAGCTTTTACGCACTTAGCTAATTTTTTGTCATTATAGACAATAGCTAATGGGTAAGTAATAATTAAAACTCGCGATTATACTATACACCGCAGGTGTTCAATAAAGCTATAAAGGGTCAATATGACATCTCAGAGGAATAAATGGGCGCTGGCAATATTACTCGGGCTTATTGGAGGTTGCGCTAACCTTCTACCTCTGTATTTTTTTGATAGCTCTGAATTTTTATTTGGTCAGACGTTTGTAATACTTAGCCTAGTGTTTGCAGGGCTTCGTTATTCTCTTCTTAGTTTAGCGATTGTAACTGGTTTTTTATTTTATCGCTGGGGGCATAGCTGGACCAGTGTTGTTTATGTACTTGAGCTATTTTGGCTTTATGCCTTTTGTTTAAAGCGTTCTAAGCCAATACTTCCTTTAGGCGCCGTATTTTGGTTTTTAGTGGGCTTACCACTGGTGTGGGTTTTGGGTCACTTTGTTATAGGCCTGCCTTGGCTCACACTTGTTGTGGCTGCCTCAAAATACTTAATCAATGCTATGATAGCGTTGGCTTTGGTCGACTTGGTGAGTATATTTGTCCCCCATGCAAGCCGAGCTTATCAAGGGCAGCCTCTGGCCCGAATATTAAGCTATGTTGTAAGTATAATTATTGCTTTAGTGGTTTTGATCACCAGCGTCTTTTTGGTTAATCAGCATTATTCGCGCTTAGAATACGAAGTAAACACTCAACTTAAAGAAAAATCTCGTTCGATCAGTGCCCAGCTGAGTGATTATTTATTGTTTCATAAAAGTGCCATGGTAATAACCAGTGATGCAATAAGTGCTGGGGTATCAATACAACAGCAGTTAGAGCGGCTAATGGAATTATATCCTGGCTTTGTAACTAGTCTATATGCCAGCTCTGAAGGTTATGTCGAGAAAAGTATACCGAGTGAATTGCTCAGTGGTTTGAGTCAGAGTCAGCGTTATATTAATGATCGTCCTTATTTTTCTCAAGCTCAGCAGTTCCCGTTGGGCTACATCAGTGGTGTTTTTCAAGGCAGAGGATTAGGCGATCAACCCATTGTAGCGCTTTCCGCCCCGATTTATAAAAATGATGAGTTTTATGGTGTTGTTGAGGGATCACTTAAGCTAGATCAATTAGAGCGGTTTATACCAAATTTATTTGAATATAATGGGGATTTACTTGTTCTAGATGCAGATAAAAAAGTGGTATTTAGTTCGTTAAGCCAGTTTGCTGCGCTCAGTGATTTTAAGCAGCAGGAACTTAGTCTTCAAAGCCTCAGTGGCAATCAACTTTTTCGCTCAAATGATAACGAGATGTACCATACAAATCAGTATGTTGACGACAACACAGGTTGGCAGGTTATATCGTTATATAATCGTAAACATTTAACTATGGTGGTAGTGGCTGCATGGTTGCCTACTATGTTACTAGGATTATGCTCTATTGCACTAGTGGTTTTATTTATTCATAAATTTACCCATTTGTTGGTTAAACCCATCATAGAGCTCACTCATTTAATTAATAGCTTTAGTAAAACTAAAAAACACGTATTTAATACAGATTCTAGTTGGTATGAAGTGCTGCAACTACAGCAACAATTTGAAATGTTGGGCAATGCACTACAACACTCAATTAAAAGTTTGCAAGCTTCTAATGTAAAAAATGAAGATCTCAATAAACAGCTTAGTCATTTTAATCAGCAATTAGAAGAGAAAGTCGCAGAGCAAACAACTGAATTAACACAAGCTGTAAAACTCGCCAATGAAGCAAATATTGCTAAATCACAATTTTTAGCAAACATGAGTCACGAACTTCGAACACCTATGAATGGCATATTAGGTATGGGAGAGGTTTTGCTTCGAGATCAGTCCTTAAGTACCGAACAAAAGGAGTTGTTAATCACACAGCAAAAAAGTGCAAAAAACTTGCTTAATATTCTTAACGATATTTTAGATTTTTCTAAAATTGAAGCAAATGCCATGGAGCTAAATATTAAGCCTACGCAGCTAACTCCATTTATCGAAAATATACGTTCTTTATTTTCCTCGATTGTTGCTGCCAAAGAGGTAGAATTTACGGTTATTCAATCTAAGAATTTGCCACTGTGCATTAGTGTTGATGAATTACGCTTAAATCAGGTGATCATTAATTTACTCTCTAATGCGTATAAATTTACGCAGCAAGGCTTTGTGAATTTGTCGTTTGATTATCACGATAATAAGCTTCAAGTTAGCGTTGAAGATAGTGGCATTGGTATTGCGAAGGCACAGCAATCACTGTTATTTAGCGAATTTACTCAAGCTGATGTGGGCGTTGCTCGTAAATATGGGGGAACAGGGCTCGGGTTAGCTATTTCTCAAAAGCTGATAAAAATGATGGGCGGTGAAATTCAGTTACATAGCGAAGAAGGTAAAGGTAGTACGTTTGCGTTTAGTATTAGCGCACCAGAGTCAGCAGACGCTCCCTCAACCTTACCTAAAAAAGCAGCTTTGCAACCAAATCTACTCGGTAAGCACATACTGTTGGTAGAAGATAATGCGATAAATCGGCAGGTTATTTCAAAAATGTTGGAGCCGACTAAAGCTGTGGTTGTTATGGCCGAGGATGGTATTAAGGCTCTTGATGTATTAAAAGAGCAATCGTTTGATTTGATTTTAATGGATTGCCAAATGCCTAACATGGATGGTTATGAATGCACACGTACGATTAGAGTTATGGAACTTAAAACAGGTTGGCGAGTGCCTATAGTAGCGATTACGGCTAATGCCTATGAAGAAGATAAACAGCGATGCTTAATAGCCGGTATGGATGACTTTATTGCCAAACCAATTAATAGTGATGATTTATACACTGTGATTGGTAATATACTCAGTTGATAATGGTTTAACAGGCAAAAGCTTACAACGTGCCTGAGAGTATCCGCTTGCCAAATGGTTAAATGTATCTAATTAGTTTTATGAGCAGAAAAATAAGATAATAGAATGGGGGATTAGCCTGAGTAAACTAATGGAAAGTCGATGCTACTCAGGCTAAATAATTACATTGACTCTAGTTTCATACCGCGTGTTTCTTTGATGTATTTGACCACAAAAAATACACTAATAAATGCCGATAAGGCATAAAAGCCATAAGCGCCAGCTAAACCAATACTGCCGAGCATAATCGGGAAGGTCATAGTAATAGCAAAGTTAGCTATCCATTGCGCGCTAGCTGCAACAGCAAGGGCCGCACCGCGAATACGGTTATTAAACATTTCGCCAAGTAGCACCCACACTATAGGGCCCCAACTTAAGCCAAAAAATACCACAAACAAATTAGCCATTATTAATGCAAAGGTACCCATATTTTCGCTAAGTGCTAACTTGCCTGCTTCATCAAGTCCAGCGCTACCAAAGGTGTAAGTAAGTGCACTTAAACTAATAAACATACCTAAGCTACCTACCAATAATAGTGGCTTGCGGCCTACTTTATCAACCAAGGCAATAGCTATAAAGGTAGATAAAATATTGGTGGTGCCGGCAAGTACATTAATAAACAGTGATTGTGATTCATCAAAGCCGGCGGCTTGCCATAGCTCTGAACCGTAATAAAATACCACGTTAATACCAACAAATTGTTGGAAAACAGATAAAGCTACACCCACCCAAACAATAGGGTGTACTTTTTTACTGCCATCGATAAATAAATCGCGAATACTTGGCTTTTTATCACTTTGCAGAGACTGCTTAACGTCACTGATTTGTGTATCTGCATTATCATTTGAGATTTTGTTAAATACAGTTTTAGCGTGTTTAAGTTTACCTTGTGCAACTAGGTAACGCGGTGATTCTGGAATAAAAAGTACACCAATTAAAAATAAGCCTGCAGGAACAAGTTCAGCCCAAAACATCCAGCGCCACGCGGCTAAATCTAACATTAAAATACCCTCGGCACCGCCAGCAGCGTTAGCAATTAGGTAGTTACTTAAAAAAGCTGCAAATAAACCAAGAACTATAGCGAGTTGTTGCAGTGTAGCTAAGCGACCACGTAGACTCGCAGGAGCAACTTCCGCTATATAAGCAGGCGCTAAAACCGAGGCTGCACCTATACCTAACCCACCAAACAAGCGGTAAAAAATAAACTCAGCAGAACTATCTGCAATGCCAGAGCCAAAAGCGCTGACTGCAAATATAATGGCAGTGACAATCATAATAGCGCGACGGCCAAACTTGTCAGCTAATGGGCCAGCGGCGAATGCCCCTAATGCACAGCCTAATAATACAGATGCAACATTAAAACCAGTTGCAACACTGCTTGAATTAAATGTATTACCCAATGCCGATACGGTGCCATTTATAACGCCTGAATCAAAACCAAATAAAAAGCCACCAATAGCGGCAACGGCCGATATAAAAATAACATAAAAAAGCGAGCACTTAGTCTGTGCGCTATGCTCACCTTTAGTTGCATGCTGTGTTGTCATGTTGTTCAATCCTAATTTTTATTATGTGTAATGTAGTTAAAGTGCCACTAATAATTTGCGGGCAACCTTAGCACAGAGTAATCACGCTAAAAAAGATATTTCAATAGTAATACGTATGCATAAAAAATTTTATTGGGTTGATAAAAATAATGAGATGCTGGATACTGTTTTTATATACAGTATGGGCGGTTTTATGAAAAAAGAGTTACCAGCGAAATATTATTTGGCACATTTTAGAGAGCTATTAACTTTTGTGAGCGAGAAATGCATGCATTTACTCGAGCAAAAGCATCTTTTATTTATTAGTAAAATAAACGCGCTCGACGAGCAGAGCCAGTGTATGTTGGCGCGCATTTATTCTCGTAAGCCTTATTTAGTTCAAACCCAATCATTAAACTACGAAGAAATTAGCTCGCCATACCAAGCACTTTTTAAATTAAAAGCGGCAAAGTTAATTGTAGAACCCTCTGATAAAGATCATAGGCAACTACTAAGTCACCTAACAAAACCGGCGTTAATAGAGCTGCTAGAAAAGCAAGATCAACCGCCATTATTAAAAAAAAGCACTGCTAAAAGTAACTTAGTTGAAATAGCTATTTCATTCTTTGAATCTAAGCCAGAGTGTCTTGTACACTTATATAATCAGTACGTGATAAATAATAGAGAAGAGTACTACGAGTATTTTGAGTTTTTATATATTGGCAGACTCAGTGCTGGCGAGGTCAATCATCAAAATCGATTTGTACTGCGAGATTTAGGCGTAACACCTGTTAGGCAAGAGCATAGTGAAAGCTTGTCGCGCTTTGATTCAATAGAGGAAGCGCAGTCTAACTATAGATTAAACCGTTTGCGGCTAACGCTTAAAAATACAAAAGATGACAATGAAAGAGAGGTACTAGCAAAGAAGCTAATAAATGAAGTAGCGGTAGGAGATATTGCACAAGAGTTAAAAAACAAGTTACTGGTTATACTTTATAAGCAACTAAAAACAACTAACCCAACACTTGCGTTTGATGTACTTAATGCCTGCGAAGACGATGCACAAGCCCTCGAGATTCAAATAAGGGAGCAATACCGACAGGGCAATAAGCAATGGGTAAAAGCGCAGCTTGAGCAAATTATAGAAAACCCGCTTAGTGATGAGTTACTGTATTTTGCAGATGACTTTTTAATGCGTAAATTTAACAAGCAAACCCGTTCGCGGCTCAGTGAAATGTTAGCCAGTACACGCTGCATTATAGAAGTTGATGAACTTTACCGAGGCGATGTTGAGTTAGGTGTAAGCGATCACTACACTCGTCAAGGTAAGCAGGTTTTTTATACTGAGAATACCTTGTGGCAAAGTTTATTTACACTGGTTTTTTGGCAAGAGCTGTTTATTGAAACTCCGACGCCTCCTTGTAATGAATTTGATATTTTCCCGCAAGCGTTAAAAACAGACTCCTTTTACTTAAATCAATCCTCACAAATAGAAGCGCGGCTGGCTGCGTGTAATAGTACCCCCAAATTGCTGCGTTTAGTGTGTAACCATGCCGCGAAGTATTATGAGCAACCAAATGGCTTATTTAGGTGGCACCCAGATGTTTTAAAGCCAGTAGAGATGCTTATATTAAATAGCCCAATAACGGCTTTACTTCAGCATTTAAAAAATATGGCAAAGAACTACCGACAATTAAAAGATGGTTACCCCGATTTAATGATTGTTGATAACAGCGCTGTTCATTTTGAAGAGGTTAAAGCGCCTGGCGATAAGCTTAAAAGAAACCAGTTAGTGAGTATCGATAATTTAAAAAGCTGTGGCTTTATCGTAAATATTGCAGCGGTAAACTGGTATGTAGATCCTAAGCGGATTTATAGTGTGGTAGATATTGAAACGACGGGGGGACTAAAAGGGGGGAACCGAATTACCGAAATTGGTATTGTTAAAATACAGCAAGGCAACATCATTGATACATGGACTACGCTGATAAACCCAGAGCGGCCTATCCCTCGTTTTATTACTAAACTAACCGGTATCAACGACGCCATGGTAAGTGATGCGCCTATATTTAGCGACATTGTTTCGACTTTATTAGATAAGCTTTCGGGTAGTATTTTTGTCGCTCACAATGTTAATTTTGATTATGGCTTTATTAAAAAAGAGCTTGAGGAGCTGGGAATCAACTTTAAAATGCCAAAACTATGTACCGTTGTTGAATCACGTAAAGCATTTAAGGGATTAAAGTCGTATTCGCTCGGTAATTTATCGACACACTTTAATTTAGACTTAACTAACCATCACCGTGCATTAGACGATGCCAAAGCGGCCGCGCAGTTATTATTACTGGTTCAGCAAACGGACAGTCAGTGATAGATTTACGTCAGTTAAATGTATTGTACTTAAAGTAGCTTGGGTATAAACACAGGGTATTAAAAAATTAGGTTTATCTATTTTTAAATGGGCGGTTAAAACTGCGCTTATAAAAATAATCGCTGTAAGCTTTGCAATCCCATGATAGTATTAAATTTATGTTAACAACTTTTAAGGCGGGTGTTTTAAAAGTGGTGTTGTTTCTGGGCAAAAACAATAATAAATTAAGGATAATAATGAATCATCAACAATTGAGTGCCACTTTGCTGGTATTGATGGCTTTAATAACTGGCTGTAATTCGTCACCAATAAGTCTTTACAGCGATAATACTATGAAGAAAAAAGAATATAATGGTGTTAAGGCATACAGAAAAGGGGAGTTTGAAGAGGCTTTTAACTATTTAGAAGAGCCAGCTGCATTGGGTTATAAAAGTGCACAATACACCCTAGCGTTTATGTTTCTAAAAGGACAATATTTAGAGCAATCAACTAAGCTTGGTATGGGGTGGTTGGGGGTTGCTGCAGAAGCAGGCGTTGAAAATTGGTCACAACAATATGATACTTTTTATGCCGCTGCGACAACAGAAGAGAAGCAAGAAATAGATGCAATTGTTGCCGTTTATACTGAACAATTTGGTGTTAAAGCTCAAAACATGACCTGCCGTAGGTCAACATCACCTAGGCGCACATTCGGCGAAATTAAAATTGATTGTAATAAACACGATGGTGTTGTCACTGTTCATGAAATACAAACAATAGAGTAAAGCTAGTTACTAACTAGCTTTTTCTCAAAGTCACTTTTTACGATATCGAGCGCTTTTAATACTTCTTCTGGCTCTACATCGTGTTGCTCTAAAATCATAATTAAATCAACAGCCAGTTTCACGTGTGTAGGAGCTTGTTCTAGCTGATTACTCATGGAGCTCTTTCTTTTTAGCTATTTGATCAATCGCAAAATTAATGGCAACTTCTACGCGTTGCTGCATATCCAAACGATCTGTTTGAGTTAAATAAAACGCCATATCTACATCATAACGAATATAACGGGGGGGTAATTGATTGAGTACGGTGCAGCAAAAGTCAGCCATTACATCGTCGTTGTAACGTTCATTAAGTTTACGTTTTTCTATTTCTTCTAAAACGAGTTTTTCGTAAAAATTGTGTATGTCGTCATCTAATCGCATATTCCTGTCACTCTTTTTTATTGTCTGTAATGAGTCTATACCAAGGATTGTTATAAATCGAGAGTCGCTTTAAATAGTTGCTTATGGACACTAACTAAATTGTTGATGTTACGTTGATAACCGCCACCTAAAGCGCACGTCAGTGGTATGTTTCGCTGCTTACAAAAGTTAAGAACAGCAAAGTCGCGTTTATACACACCAGCTAGAGAAACATCAAATAAGCCGAGTTCGTCTTTGGTATAAATATCGGCGCCCGCATTATATAAAATAATATCGGGCTGGTGGAGACGAACACATAACTCAAGAGCTTGCTCTAGTGTTGTTAAATACTCTGCATCTGTGGTGTTTGCAGGTAAGCCAAAGTCATAGTTTGAGAGCTGTTTTTGCCGAGGAAAGTTTTGTTCGCAGTGAATTGAACAACTAATTATCTGCTCGTGCTGTTGGGTTATTTGCGCGGTACCGTCACCTTGGTGTACGTCACAATCAAATATTAATACGGTGTCGGCTTGCTCCGTTGCAATAAGATGCGCTGCCGCAATGGCTAAATCATTAAAAATACAAAAGCCACTGCCGTAATTGCTATAAGCATGGTGGTAGCCGCCACTTAAATTAGCCGCTAAACCACTTTTTGCACTTTCTGCGGCTTGAATACTGGCACCAACAGAGCAAAGTGTTCGCTCAACAAGTTCAGAAGAGTGAGGGAATCCTATTTTCTTAACCGCTTTGTCAGTTAACGACCCGTTTAAAAAGTTAGCAATATAATCTGAGTTATGGCACAAGTTTAATTGCGCTATTGTTGCAGGAGAAGGCGATATAAACTGGGTATAGCCTAAACATTCAACTTCATGTTTAAGCTGCTGATACTTTTTAATTGGAAAGCGATGGCGTTCAGGTAACTCTAATTGCGAGTACAGATCGTGATAAAAAAGCTGCATTAGCGTAGCTGTTGTTTTTCTACTTGTTGAATTTTGTCTTCGGTGGCAGAAATTGCTTTTCTACAACGCCCGAGTCGCGCATGAGTGGTTAAAATTTCCTGGTTAAGCTTTTGTGCCTGCGCTGGTGATGCTTTTTCCATTTGTAATTTACGCTCTTCAATCATCAGTACTAGGCGGCGCTCAAATTCATGGTTTTGTTTAAGTTCATCATATAATTCGTGGGATGATTGCATGATTTTTTGCACCGCTTGTTTATAAACAGGCTGTTTAGCACGAGGCTTATAATGACTTTTATTTTCTTTCACCCAAATAGGGGTTGATTTAATAACATTAAATACCGCTTGTACCTGACTGGCAATACGCTCAAGTGCATAGGTGTAAGCATGACGGTGTTCGCTCGGTGGTAGGCTGGCTATTTCATCTTCTATTTCTACTACATAGTCGGCTAAGTTCATGCTTTTGGTACTAAATACGGCTCTGTCAAATAAGCTCGGCTGTGCCTGCATATACCTGTTTTTAGAAAAGAGCTTTGCTTTGTCAAATTGCTCTGCCTGTTGCTTAAGCGTGGCAACTTGTTGGCGTAGTTTGTCTAAAGCGGCAGGTTGCATGTTAAAAGTATGCCTCGTAAATTAGTTTTAATGCTAAAAGTATAACCATAGTATTAAATACTGGACGAATAAATTTACTGCCAAAACGAATCGCTGAATGTGCGCCAAACCATGCACCAAGCATGATAAAGAAGCCCATTGTAATTCCCAGTAAGAAGTTAACATGGCCAAGTGCAACAAAGGTGATCAGCGAGATAAAGTTAGAAACAAAATTCATCGAACGCGCCAAACCACAATTAAGTAGCAAACTCATTTTATAAAGCATACCGTTTGAGGCAGTCCAAAAAGTTCCCGTTCCAGGCCCAGCTAAACCATCAAAAAAACCTAGGCTTAATCCTTGTAGCCACTGTTTTAGTTTTATGGTGGGGGTTAACTTAGGCAGGTCGTCACTTTGTGTGGTACTTAAATTACCAAACAAGCTGTAGCAAGCCACTAAAATAATAATAATAGGTAAGAGCTTATTTAAAAACTCAATGCTTAAATGATCAACAATGAGTGTGCCTAACAAAGCACCTATGGCGGTAGCCATAATAGAAGCAAACCAAAATCGTGGGTTAAATAACTGTTTTTTATAATAGGTGATACTGGCAGTTAACGAGCCAAAACTGGCGGCCAATTTATTAGTGCCAAGCGTTAAATGAGGAGGTAATCCCGCCGTTAACAGTGCTGGTACAGTAAGTAATCCACCGCCGCCAGCAATAGCATCAATAAAGCCCGCTAAAAGTGCAACGCCACATAAAATAGCCCAAGTTGTTGGGTCGAGTGCAAGTTCAAACATCAGTAATCTATTTGTCTTTTAAAAGGTGGTAAGGTGTCAAGCATGGCTTTGCCATATCGTTTGGTGATTAAGCGTCTATCTAAAATAGTTATTGTGCCAATATCACTTTCTTTGCGCAGCAGTCTACCACAGCTTTGTACCAATTTCTTTGCTGCGTCTGGCACGGTTATAGATAAAAACGGATTACCGCCTTTACTTTGCACAAACTCCGCTTGTGCTTCTTCGATAGGCGAGGTGGGCACCGCAAATGGAATTTTTGTAATAATTAGGTTTTCTAAATATTTACCTGGTAAATCAAGTCCTTCAGAAAGGCTTTGGGTGCCAAATAAAATACTGCCTTTGCCTTCATCAATATTTTTAGTGTGTAATTTGAGTAAAGCTTCTCGTGACATTTCACCTTGTACTAATAAGTTAAATCCTTTTGTTCTAAGGAATTTACTTACATGGTCCATTTGCCAGTAAGAGGCAAATAACACTAAGTTGGCTTTTTTAGTGTTTAGATACTCGGGTAGTGTTTTAGCAATATGATCGCTAAATTCTTTATCTGTTGGCTCTATGCTTGACGTCGGAATACGCAGAGTGGCTTGTTTTGGGTAGTCAAACGGGGAGGGGACTTTAATAAACTTTACCCCTTCTTCTTTAGCAAGGCCACTTTCATAGGCAAAATGATCAAATGAGCCTAGTGCGCTCAAGGTAGCAGAACATAGCACGGCTCCAGCACATTCGCTCCACAGCTTGTCTTTTAAATAGTAACCGACCTCAATGGGGCAGTCGCTAAGCAAGTGATCATGATGGCTTTTATATTCAAGTCGTTTTATCCAACGCGCATGCGGCGTGCCTTCGCCTTTAGTAGCGTAACTAAACCATAATTTATTAAGTTGTTCTAACCGGTTTATGTATTGCCCACTTTCAGCCAGAATGGGGTCGGCAACATAAGGTTTAATATCACCGTCGCTTACATCTTGTGTGAGGGTATCGTGCATTTTATTCAAACAGCGTAAAGCATCAAGCGTAGCCTCACTAATGTCTTTTGCCTTCGCATGTAGCGATTTAGGAATTTCACCATGTTCAAAGCGATAGGTATCGTCTTTTGAATATTCAAAATCGGCGTTGTCGAGAATATCGCGGACTACTTTTAAATCTTTGTTAGCATCGTTAACGCTATCGCATAACTTAAAGTTTTGCCCAATACCTTTTTGCCCCACTAACACTTTGGCCATTTTGCCACTAAATTTAGTGAGTTTGTCGAGCCAATCTATCGTGCCTTTTATGGTAGCTGCAGCAGATGAAAAGTCGCGGGTAATATGCGCAAGGTGATGCGCTTCATCGATTACATAAATGGTATTGTCGGGTTCGGGTAAAATTTTTCCGCCCCCTAAATCTAAATCGGCTAACAGTAACGAATGGTTTATAACTAATACATCCATTTGCATTAACTGCTGGCGGGCGAGTTGAAAAGGACATGTTTGGTGTGCTTTCATCTGGCGTTGGCAAGCATGCTTATCGCAGGCGATTAGTCCCCATACCCTATCAGGAATGGTATCAGCCCAGCTGTCTCTATCGCCTTGCCATTTTTTGTTTACATAGGCATCGTAAAGTTGCTTTAAGCACTTAGTTTCCATATCACTTAGTGGTGATGTAAGGGTAGGCATAAACTCCATTTGAGTTTGGCTATCGCTGTTCAGCGCATTATGAAGTTTGTGAGCGCAAATATAACGTTGGCGGCCTTTTACTAAATCAAATTTAAAATCGAGCCCTGAGTGCTTTTTAAAAAACGGCAGTTCTTTAGCGATTAATTGCTCTTGCAAAGCAACAGTAGCCGTAGAAATAACCAGTTTCTTTTTTTGTGCTAATGCCAATGGTAGAGCGCCTAGACAGTAAGCTAATGACTTACCGGTGCCGGTGCCTGCTTCAATAACACAAATACGTTGTTTTTTATGGTATTCACCGGCTAATGTTTTGGCGATTTCAGCAACTAAATAGTTTTGACTACTGCGAGGGCGGTAATCGGTTAGGTTATTTGCAACATGCTGGTGTACTTGTCTAATTGTTTTTTTAAGTGAGCTCGATAGCATGTGATGATTAACCTAAAATATGTATATAATTACAGTGTATATATTAAGTGGGATCGAACATTGACACAAGCAATCTATCAGGGCTTTATTTTATCAAGGCAACAATACGGGGCTAAAAATGCACAAGGTATTACTTTGTGTTACTGGCTAAGCTCTGATCAGGGCCCGATAAAAGTGACGATTGAAAACCAGCAAGCGGTATTCTTCATCCCATTAGCACAGCAGCAGGCAGCGAATACCTTGTTGACTAAGGCGAGTGTTAACGTCCAGTTTAATAATGTTGAGCTTTGTCACTTTAGTGGTAGCGAGTGTGTTGCCTGTTACTTTAACGATATAAAAAGCCTATACACTGCAAGAGCTCTTTTAGAGCAAGTAATGCCAATTTACGAAGCCGATGTGCGCCACAGTGATCGCTTTTTAATGGAGCGCTTTATTAAAGGAGGTGTATGGGTAACCGGTAACGCCAAAGCTCAAAACGGCTTTATTGAAATTAGTAATGCAAAGCTAAAAGCAAACACCGAGTATACGCCAACGCTTAAGTCTGTTTCTTTGGATATAGAATGCAATGGCGACGGGGTGTTATTTAGTGTTGCACTGGTGGGAAATGGTTTAGATTGTGTATTGATGATAGGTGAGCAACAGCTGCAGAGTGACTCGACATTTGAAATAGACTGGTGCTATGACGAAATTAACCTACTCACCAAGCTGCAGCAGTACATTATAAATAATGACCCCGATGTTATTGTTGGTTGGAATGTTATTGATTTTGATTTTAGTTTATTGCAAGAACGCGCTAAGGCGTTAGGGCTTACTCTAAACTTTGGCCGAGATAATCAACCTTTATATATTAATAAGGGTCATTACACCCGATTAACGCTCCCAGGGCGGTGCGTCATTGATGGCATTGATACCTTGAAGAATGCCACTTATAGATTTGACAGCTTTTCGTTAGCTAATGTTGCAGAGCGGGTGCTTAACGAATCTAAATTAATAAAAACCGACAACCGATTAACAGAAATTGTTCGTCAATTTAATGAAGACAAGCTCGCTCTTGCTGCCTACAACCGTCAAGACTGTATTTTGGTTAATCAAATTTTCGAAAAATTGAAGTTATTTGAATTTGCCATAGTTAGAACTCAAATCACTGGGCTCGAACTTGAGCGCATGGGGGGATCGGTTGCCGCATTTACAAACTTATACTTACCGTTATTACACCGCAGTGGTTATGTTGCCCCCAATTTAGGCGATCATGGGCTCTCATTTGAGAGCCCAGGTGGCTATGTGATGGAGTCGACTCCAGGGCTGTATAAAAACGTTTTGGTATTGGATTTTAAAAGCTTATATCCTTCAATTATGCGTACGTTTTGTATTGACCCGCTAGGCTTAATCGTAGGGCTAAATGAGCCAGAGCAAGCAGTTGAAGGATTTAATCAGGCATTATTTTCAAGAACGCAGCACCACCTGCCTAAATTAATTGAGCACCTGACACAAACTCGCCAAGAAGCCAAAGACACTAATCAACCCATGCTCTCGCAAGCGATTAAAATTATTATGAATAGTTTATATGGTGTACTCGGCTCTAAAGGCTGTCGGTTTTACGACCCGCGCTTATCGAGTTCTATCACTTTACGTGGCCATGAAATAATGCAAACAACCCGTAAATGGATAGAAGTGCAAGGCTTTGAGGTAATATATGGTGATACCGACTCTACGTTTGTAAAACTTAGTGAAGATAAAAGCTCTGAGCAATGTAACGAAATTGGCTGCCAACTTGTTCGACATATCAACGAAAAGTGGCAAGTAGAATTAAAGCAGCGTTATGACTTAAAAAGCTATTTGGAAATTGAATTTGAAACTCATTACAGTCCGTTTTTTATGCCAACTATACGAGGTAAAAAAACAGGTTCTAAAAAACGTTATGTGGGGCAAGTAACTAAAAATAATGAGAAAAAACTTGTATTTAAAGGTATGGAAACAGTACGTAGCGATTGGACTGAGTTTGCACAAGAGTTTCAAACACAGTTATTCGAGACATTATTTACCGACAACTTCGAAATACAGCAACTGCACGATATTATAAATAGCTACACTCAAAAACTTTATAATGGTGAGTTTGACCGTAAATTAGTATATAGAAAGCGTTTAGGGCAGCACCTTAACGATTATATTAAAAATATCCCACCTCACGTTCAAGCAGTTAAAAAACACAAAGCGAGCCATCCTGAGTTTGAAATAAAACGCGGACAAGTAATCGAATATGTTTACGCAGTATCCGGCGCTGAGCTTTATACCGGTAAAAACACTCTGAACTACCCGCTGTACATCCAAAGACAACTCGACCCTGTTGCGCAAATGATATTAAGCGCATTAAACACACCAACTGAATCTACTCAAGCTTCGTTGTTTTAGTATAAAAATAGGAAAGCTTTAATTGAATAGTAATCAACGATAAATTTATTGCAATTTATGAAATAGTTATTTTTGTGGGGTTTAGGTGTGAATTTAATTAGTGTCTTTATATATAAAATCACCACCATGTTAATTTTATATCTGTATGTGTGTCTTATTTATTTCATGTAGTTTATTTATTGTTAATTATATGTTGACCGCTCCTCGTTGTAAGCATTATCATAAGGCTATGATCATCAAATTAACGCAACTTGTGTTGGTGATTTGTTAAATATAAAAAACATAACGGTATTCTAGGGAGAATCAAATGTTAAATAATAAAGTTTCAAAAGCAGTTCGCTTAGCGATTGCTTTTGGTGCAGTATCAACAGCTGCATTTTCTGCAAGCACAACAGCTGCAGAGGAAGGTCTTGAAAAAGTTGAACGTATTCAAGTTACAGGTTCTCGTATTAAGCGTACAGACCTAGAAACTTCTAGTCCAGTCACTGTAATGACTGCTGAAGAGATTAAATTAAGCGGTTTCACTCGTGTGGAAGATATCTTGAATCAGTTGCCACAAATTGAAGCTGCTGAAAGTTCATTTTTAGCCAATGGCGCCACAGGTACTGCGACTGTAGATCTACGTGGTTTAGGTTCAAATAGAACATTAGTACTAATTAACGGCCGAAGAATGCAAGCGGGTAGTATTACCTCTCAGGTTGCAGATATAAACCAAATCCCTTCATCGTTGATTAAGCGAGTAGATGTTCTTACTGGTGGTGCTGCGGCTATATATGGTGCTGATGCTGTTGCTGGTGTTGTTAACTTTGTGATGGACGACCAGTTTGAAGGTATTTCACTCAACGTAGGTACTTCAGGTTATCAACATAATAATGATAACAAATACATCCAAGGCTTGATGGATGAAAAAGACTTCAACTATGATACAGGTAGCACTGGTATCGATGGCAAATCTTACAGCATAGATTTCACTGTTGGTGGTGCATTTGATGGAAGCAAAGGCCATGCCGTTGGTTATGTAACTTACAACCGTCAAACTGAATTATTACAAGGCTCTCGAGATTACTCATCGTGTGCATTAGATAAAGCAGGTCAAGCTTGTGGTGGTTCTGGTACCACTCCAAATCCATTTTTCGATATCTACCCTGTAGTTGACGGCGAAGTTGATTACAAGCAAAACTTTTATGGATACTTAGATCCAAATGGTTCTGGGTTTAGAGAAGATGATGGTTATCGTTACAACTATGCCCCAGTTAATCACTTTTTAAGACCAAACGAACGTTTCACTCTGGGTACTTTTATCGATTATGAAATCAACGATACTTTTCGCCCTTATTTAGAATTCTCTTTTATGCATAACAGAACTGCAGGTCAAATTGCAGAATCTGGTACGTTCTATAATGATGAAATTTTATTTGACTACAATAACCCTTTATTGTCTGATACTCAAAAGCAACAGCTACAAGGTTTGTTTAACCAAGATGGAAGTGACCAGTTTGTTGCATACATTGGTAAACGTAACATTGAAGGTGGTCCACGTTCTGATAATCTAGAACATTCTTCATACAGAATTTTAACGGGTATGGAAGGTGAACTAAACGATAATTGGTCATATGATGTTAGTTATAATTATTCTGCAACGACGTCTAGCTCAGTATATAAAAATGATTTACTTGCACCAAAAATAGCTCCTCGTGTTGGTGCTGTAGATACTGAATGTGCTCAAGATGATGGTTGTTTATATTACAACGTATTTGAACTTGGTGGAGTAACACCTGAACAAGCAGCTCAACTTGCTGGTGTTGGTACTCAAACTGGTTTAGTTACTCAAGTTATATACAGTGGTTATATTAGTGGTGAGTTCGATTGGACATTACCTACGGCTTCATTACCTGTAGGTGCGGTATTTGGTGTTGAACGTCGTGAACAAGACTATGAGCGTGTATCAGATACTGTTTATGAAGAAGGTCAATTATTAGGTCAGGGTGGTCCTTCACCAAGTCTATATGGCGTAATTGATGTAAACGAAGTTTATGGTGAGTTACAAATTCCAGTATTAGACAATTTAAATGTATCAACTGCAGCACGTTGGTCTGATTATTCAACAACTGGTTCGGACACAACCTACTCAATTGGTGTTGATTACACTCTTGCAGATACTTATAAGTTCAGAACTAGTTTTGCGAAGGTTGTGCGTGCTCCTAATATTGGTGAACTATTCGCAGCTCAAAGTCTTGGTTTGTGGAGTGGTGCAGATGGTTGTGCTGGTGATCCAGCAGCAGCAGATGCAGCTGACAGACCAACTTACTCTGCTAGTCAATGTGCCAATGCTAGTGTAAGTGCTGATCAATACGGTAACATTGGTGAATCACCTGCTGGACAATACAATGAGTTAGCTGGTGGTAATCCTGCGCTTCAACCAGAAGAGGGTGAAACGCTTACCATTGGTTTAGTAGCTTCTCCTTTTGAAAACTTTAACTTCTCTGTAGATTACTTCAAAATTGAGATTGAACAAGTTATAGGTGAAGTTGGTGCTGAGCGTATACTTAACAACTGTGCTGAAACTGGCGATGCATTTTTCTGTAACAACATTACTCGTAGCCCATCAGGAAGCCTTTGGTTAGGTCAAGCAGGTTTTGTAACCAACCTTAGCGATAACATTGGTGGTAGAACATGGGAAGGTATTGATGCTACAGCTGCATATTCAATGGATCTAGAAAATGCAACTTTGAAGTTTGACATCAACGGTTATTACAGCATGAAGAAAGAGGTTGAGCCTATCCTAGGTGATTCATCTTTAGCATATGACTGTGCTGGTAATATTAATTCAGACTGTTTTGCTTCACCAAAATGGCGTCATACTTCTAATATTAACTACATCCGTGACGATTGGCGTATAGGCGCTAAATGGCGCTATTACGGTGGTATCGATTATGATGGTGTTGATGATAAATCTTTAGTTGAAAATGGCGGGATTGGTTCTTATAGTTTCATCGATTTATCTGGTACTTACTCATACAATGAGCATGTTACATTTACAGGTGGTATTAATAATATCTTCGATAAAGAGCCTCCAATGGTGGGTAACACAATTGCTAGTAATGCAAATACTGTTGCTGGTTTTTATGATACCTTAGGCCGATTTGTACATGTTAGCTTTAACTTAAAGTTCTAACAAAATAGCTACAAAAATAAATGAAAGCCCATACTTGGTATGGGCTTTTTTTTTTGAAAAATTTTAAAAATTGGCTAAAGAGCAGGATGATTTTGATTTCTTGTTAATTAACTTCTAGAGAAAAAGATATTTATTAGTAATGATATTTTGCGGTTGTAGCTGTATTTGATTAGTTTAAAAATACGGTCTAGTCATAAATGCTTGGTTTTTCTTGTGTGAATGTAAAGTAAAGACTTAAATTTGGTTACTTTTGTTTTTATTGTTAATGCTGTGTTGACCTTTAACTTCATCTAGGATTATTATAGGAACTTAGCAAGTTTATAAACTTCTTGTTAAATAATAAAAATATAATAGTGTTCTAGGGAGAATCACATGTTAAACAATAAAGTTTCAAAAGCAGTTCGTTTAGCGATCGCTTTTGGTGCAGCATCTACAGCTGCTTTCTCAGCAAGTACATTTGCTGCAGAAGAAGAAAATGCAGAAAAAGTAGAAAGAATTGAGGTTACGGGTTCACGTATTAAGCGCTTCTCTGAAGTTTCTCCAACACCAGTTACAACTATAACAGGTGTTGAACTTACGAATGCCGGTATTACAAACGTAGCTGATCTATTACAGAAACTTCCATCTTCAGGTGTTGGCTCTGCCCCAACAACTACAACAAACACAATTTTTGGTGCAGGTATTAATACAACTGACTTGCGTCAATTAGGTGAAGGTCGTACCCTTGTTCTTGTTAATGGTCGTCGTTACGTAGGTGCATCGGTTGATAATCCAGCTGTTGACTTAAATGGTATTCCGACTGAAATGATTGAACGTATGGATATCGTTCACGGTGGTGCATCAGCAGTTTATGGTTCTGATGCCGTTGCTGGTGTTGTAAATATTATTTTGAAGAAGTCTCAAGATACTATCGATTTTAATTACAAAAAATCTATGCCTGAGCAAAATGGCGGTGGTTCTGAATTTTTCTCATTCACTTTTGGTGGTGAAGGCGAAAAAACTAGCTTCATTACAAGCTTATCTTACTCTGAAACAGAGCAATTAGAAGCACAAGATCGAGACTTCCTCAGAAACCCTATCAACACAATGCTAAACCCTGATAATGTTGATGATAAAGACGGTATTCCAGCAAGAACTTATGCTGAAAATCCTGGGCTTCAGACGTTAGGTATATATGATCGTGCTGGTGATGCATTTTTACCAGGTGGTCAATATGTTTTTGGGGACAATGGTGAGCTAATACCATTTGAGATTGGTGGAAAGACACAGCCCGCTCCAAACTCTCAACTTCGCTATTTTGGTGATGAGTTCTCAAATGGTTACAAATTTATTGAACACCAAGATTTGGCAACGCCACTTAACCGTTTCAATGTTTTTACAAACGTGGTAAATCAGTACCATGACGACCATTCAATGAATTTTGAGGTTTCATTCTCTAAAGCAAGTGCTTACGCAGAGAGTAGCCCAATATTTCTTGCTGAAAGTCTTCGTGCAGATAACGCATATTGGCACCCAGATGCTAAAGCCCAGTTTGCTGATGCAGGCTATGCTGATGATAGAAACATCACTGTATATAAGTTAGCTTCAGGCTTCGGTAATCGTACTTATGAAGATGATCGTACTTCATTTAATACAACTCTTTCATTCCAAGGTTTATTATTAGAAGAATATGATTATGAAGTATATTTTAGCTATGGTCGTAATAAAAATGACACAACTTGGAATGGTGAGTTTTTAGAAGAAAACTTCAATAAAGCTATTGATGCTGTAATGGTAGATGGTGAAATTCGTTGTGCTAACAGAGACGCTGATGGAACCCTTCTTGGTGCACTAGATGGCTGTCAACCATTAAGCCTATTTGGCTTAAACGGTGCGTCGCAAGAGGCACTAGACTATGTAACAACATCAGCTTCAATTTCAAAAGTTAAACAGCAACAAGTAATTGGTGGTGTTATCTCTGGTTATGCTTTTGATATGCCTGCGGGTGGAGTTTCTTTTGCACTTAGTGCTGAGCATCGTAAAGAAACAGGTTCTAATGAGCCTGGTGCTGCTATGCAAAATAACCTAGTGTTTGGTAACTTTGTAAAAGCTTGGGATGGTGAATTTACAGTTGATGAAATCGGTATTGAAACTTCTATTCCTTTATTAGTGGATGCGCCGTTTGTTGACTCTCTAAGCTTAGAGCTTGCTGCACGTTACATGGATTATTCTTCAGTAGGTGATAATGTTGCTTGGAAAGTTGGTTTCAACTATGCAATGAACGATCAGCTTCGTTTCCGTGGTACAAAATCAAAATCAGTTCGTGCTCCATCATTATCTCAGTTATACGCTGCAGGTACTCAATCATTCGCTTCTTATGGCGACCCTTGTGATCAAACACGCATAGCAACGGCTAATGACTCTAAAAAAGCTAATTTAATTGCTAACTGTAAAGCTGCTGGTATCCCTAACCCAGGGATTCTTGACGGTGATTGGAGACCTTCACAGGATTGGCGTCAAGTTACACCGCCAAGTGTTAACTCGGGTAACCCTGAATTACAAGAAGAGACATCAGATGATACTTTATTTGGTGTGATTTATACGCCAACAGAAAATATCACTTTGATTGCTGATTATTGGAGTTTTGATGTTGAAGACGCAATAAACTCGCTAGGTGCGCAGCGTGTAGTAAATGACTGTTATGAAGCTTCAAGCCTTGATAACAGCGCATGTGCTCTAGTTGACCGTGATCCTGCAACACTAGATATTACTCTTGTTCGTAACGGTCCATACAACTTAGCATCTTATGCGTTGAAAGGTGTTGATTTAGAGGGTAACTATAAGTATGAAACAGAGTTTGGTTTATTTGATGTTCGCTTACTTGCAAGTTACTTAGAACACAGAGAGTTCAATACTGATGTTTCAAGCGAAAGCTATGAAATGACACCGACAGTTGGTGAAGTTAGATACCCACGTTGGCAAGGTAATTTAACAATTGGCTACAGCTATGAAGACTTATATGTTGGTATGGTTGGTAAATACCGCCATGCTACTGTTCTTGATAGAGAGTGGACAATAGAAAATAATGATTATAACGATGTACCTTCTTATACTGAGTGGGATCTAAATGCACGTTATAACGTTAATGATATGGTTGAGTTACGTGCTGGTGTTGCTAACTTATTCGACGTTACCCCACCAAGAAATCCTGGAACTTATGATGATGGTGAGTTCTTTGATGTGTATGGTCGTCGTATCAACATTGGATTAAACATCCGTTTCTAATATATTTAGATAATGAAAAGGGCTGATATTTATCAGCCCTTTTTTATTTTCTAAAAAATAATCAGGCAATCTATAATTTTTTATGTTCTCAAACATCATTAATGCGTCTTCGTAATGTAATAAACTTTTTGTTAGTATTACACTTATTAAATCTTCTGTATCCTTAAATGACCTACACCCTCAGACCCTACCAAAAAGAGGCGGTTGAACGCACCGTTTTACACTTTAGAAAAACTAACGAACCTGCTGTTATTGTTTTACCTACAGGTGCGGGTAAAAGTTTGGTGATAGCTGAACTTGCGCGTATTGCTAAACAAAAAATATTGGTGTTGGCGCACGTAAAAGAATTAGTGGAGCAAAATGCTCAAAAATATAAAAGCTTTGGTCTTGAGGCGAGTATATTTTCCGCAGGACTCAAAGAGAAGTCGTTAATCCACCAAGTTACTTTTGCCAGTGTGCAGTCGTTATCGCGTAATCTAAATAAACTTAATGAGCACTACTCATTACTTATTATTGATGAGTGTCACAGAGTAAATGGCGAAAAGAAAAGCCAATACGGAAAAGTTATTAATGCACTTAAATCTCACAACCCTGAATTAAAAGTATTAGGTTTAACCGCGACGCCTTACCGATTAGGGCTAGGCTGGATTTATCAGCATCATTACCATGGCTTTGTGCGTGGTAATAAGGAAAGCCCATTCAAACGCTGTATTTTTGAATTACCTTTGCGTTATATGATCAAGCATAACTACTTAACTCCCCCTAAAGAGGTTGATGCTGCAATTAGCCATTATGACTTTTCATCTTTAACTAGCAATGCATTTGGGCAGTATAGTAATGAGGATATGAATGCGCTGTTAAAAAAATCGACCCGTGCAACTCAAACAATTCTGCAGCAGGTTATTCAATATAGTGAGAAGCGTCATGGCGTGATGATATTTGCCGCAACGGTTATGCATGCACAAGAGATAATGACCTATTTACCAGAGGATCACAGTGCGCTGATCACTGGAGATACTTCTAATAGCGAGCGCGATAAAATAATTAAGCAATTTAAAGCTCAACAATTAAAGTATTTAGTGAATATATCGGTTCTTACAACGGGCTTTGATGCTCCCCATGTTGATTTTATTGCTATTTTACGGCCCACAGAGTCAGTAAGTTTATACCAGCAAATTGTAGGTAGAGGTTTAAGGTTGGCTGAGGGTAAAGATGATTGTTTAGTAATTGACTATGCGAGCAATGGCTTTGATTTATTTTACCCTGAGGTGGGTGATAAAAAAGGCGATAGTGATAATGAACCCGTGCAAGTGCTGTGTCCTGGGTGTGGGTTTGCCAATATATTTTGGGGTAAAACAGACGCTGATGGCAAAGTAGTTGAGCACTTTGGTAGGCGTTGCCAAGGCTTATTAGAAGACGATAATGGGGTAAGCGAGCAATGCGATTATCGTTTTCGTTTTAAAGAGTGTGAGCAGTGCGGCGCACAAAATGATATTGCTGCTCGAAAATGCCATGACTGTGGTGCTGTGATGGCCGATCCTGATGATAAGCTTCGTAATGCGTTAAACCTTAAAGATGCATTAGTACTTCGTTGTAGTGGCTTGAGTGTGACTAAACTTAAAGAGCAATTGTTAAAAGTTACTTATTTTGATGAAGACGGAGCCAGTTGTGATGAAGTTTTTGATTTAGCAAACAAAGGATCACAGTATTACTTTAATAAGCAATTTGGTAAGCGTGTAGGGCAGGGACAGTCACCAATTGAATTTATCAGTGCAGAGCAAGTTATAAAAGCCCAGTTTGATTTAATACCACCGGATTTTGTGATTGCTCGAAAAAGTAAAAAGTATGGCTGGAAAGTAGCAGATAAACTTTTTGATTATAAAGGCGGCTTTAGAAAAGCAAACCAGCTAAGCCGATAGGCTAAGCTGGATATCTCATTCATCATGAAATTAGGGTTATACTTCTTCTGCGTCTAATCCCCAACCATCGCCATAACCATTTAAGCTATTAGCGATACTTTCAATATATTGTTCTGCTTGGCCTAAAAGTGCATGCTCTGGAACCATTTGTACATGGGCTATTACCTCCCAAACACCGGTATCTTTACATTTCTCAACATCAGCAGTTTGCACTAATGCATCGTTTACAATCTCAGTTGCAAATTTTTCGGCATCAGCCTGTTGTTCAAATAAAATATAAAAATCAATTTGTTGCATTTTACTTAAATCTACACCGGCGGCGGAAATTTCAGCAAGAAGCTGGCCATTATCATCATCAGGAAATTGCATTTAAAACTCATAAATTAGTGTTTATTCATTAGCACTATTGTAACCAAAATAAATCATTAAAGCGCAAGAATTTTTAGTTAAGCTCAAAGCGGTTTAAAAGATTCGCATAGAGCCAGCTAATATTTTAGACGCTGATAATGATTAAGTTAATGTTAGGCTCATTATCGCTATGCTATTATTGTGTCGTTAATTTGTTGTTTTTTATGGGTACATAGTAAGGATGATTACTTGTTCAATCAGTTTTTAAAATCCGTTATTTGTTTTTGCTTATTTTTGAGCTTTTTCGCTATTGCAGCTGACAATATAATTGAAGATTATGAAATAAAAGGAATTAGTGGAGAGTTAGAAAACAACGTTGCTCTTTATTTAAAACCTTTAGTGGGTGAAAAACCAACGCGCTCACTGCGTCGTTACGCTAAATCGCAAGTTGAAGATAGCTTAAAGGCATTAGGTTATTACAGTTCAAATGTGACTATCGATTTTAATAAAGATGAGCGTGAGCTTGTTGCGACTATTGAACGCGGCTCCGCAACCCGTATTGAGACGCTTAATATTAGCGTTAACGGGGAAGCTAAACATGACCCATTAATTCAGCAAGTTATTGAAAGTTTAGAGTTAAAGCAAGGCGACATTTTAAATCATGGAATGTATAGCGCAGCCTATAAAAAAATTGAATCCGTTTTGTTAGAACATGGTTACTTTGACGCAAAATGGCCTGCCCGAAAATTTGAAGTGTCATTAAAAAAACACAGCGCTATTATTACCTTTACCATTGAAAGTGGTGTGCGTTATCGCTTTGGTGATGTGTTAATTACCAATCAAAGCCCAGCAGAAAAATACATTCGCTCTTTAGCCCCGTTTGAAATGGGTGAGCACTATAAAGCATCTAAGATTGCTGACTACAACCTAGATTTATCGAGCACTCCTTATTTTACAAGCGTGCGTGTTTACGCTGATATTTCAGCTAGAAAAAACAGCCAAGTGCCAATTAAAGTGGACGTATTACATAAGCCCGCGAATAGCTACGAAATTGGTGGCGGGTTTAATACCGAGCTAGGTCCAAAGGTACGGTTTAAATGGAGTAAACCATGGATCACGGAGCAAGGACACTACCTAGAAAGCAATCTTAATATTGCAAAAAAACAACAAGATATTTCTATGGCGTATACCATCCCTGTTAATAATCCGAATGATGATTTATGGCGTTTATCAGCAGGCTATAAGCTCGAAGATGAATTAGCCGACAATATTTACAGTGAAATTTTAACAGCGCAGTTGCAAAGGCAATGGCTCACCGAGCAAAAATGGATAAGAACTGCATTTATCAGGCGCGAGCAAGAAACCTATCGGATTGGCGACGGGCTAGAACGCACCACAGAAATGTTATTACCAGGTGTCAGTTATGCCCGAAAGCAATCGAAGGGAGGAACCACCCCTTATTCGGGAGAGCAGTGGTCTATATCGGCAGAGTTTGGTCTCGATAGTGTACTCTCTAGTACCAATATTGTTAGGGTGCAATTACAGCATGCATGGTTGCGCACTTATCTTAATAAGCACCTTGTGTTTTTAAAAGCAAACTTAGGAGCCATGTTAGTTGACGATATTAACAATGTTCCATATTCATTAAGGTTTTATGCTGGTGGCGATCAAAGTGTGCGTGGCTTTGCTTATCAATCAATCTCACCAGAAAATGACAATGGGGATCGCATCGGCGGTAAATATTTAATCGCGACGACTGCTGAATATAATTACCAATTTGCCAAAAACTGGCGAGCAGCTTTATTTGTTGATGGAGGGACGGCGACCAATGATTTTTCTGAGCAATTTGAAATAGGTGCAGGGTTTGGTTTTCGTTATTTAACGCCTATAGGACCAATAAGAATAGATCATGCGTGGGGACTCACTAAAGAAAGCAAAAGCACTCGTTTAAGTATTACCATAGGGCCGGAAATTTAATGTCTGTATTTAAAAAAGTCACTGCAGCACTTAGCACCTTAGTTGTTGCTGTATTAGTGACGTTGTTTTGCGTTGTTTTTACAGCTCCAGGTAACCAGCTAATTGCTTATAGCGCCAATAAGTTAGTTGATGGCTTAAAAATTGAAATAAATAACGGCCGTTTTTTATATAATGATGCGTTTAATTTTCGCTTTGAGCGTGACGGTTTATTACTTGATGCTCAGCAGCTTAAACTAGATTTATTTTGGTGGCACTGTGATGGTATGTGTATTGATAACTTAAGTGCCCGGTCTATAAAACTAAACTTACCAGCATCGTCATCTAATTCTCCTGATACATCTAACGAACCGTTGGAACAAATCAGTTTGCCATTTAATATTGCACTTAAGCGTTTAGCGGTCACTGAGTTTGTGTTAAGTCACACAAGTGCAAACGTAGTTGTTAATAATGTGGAGATTGCTGCAAAGGCACAAGGTGCTGATATTCAAATTAAAAACGTGAATATTCCGAGTGTTTTAATCGCGTTAAAAGAGCAACCTGGAGAAAATACAGCCAGTTCTACCCCAATTACTGAGTTACCTGCATTACCTAATATCGCATTTATGTCGCCACTCAATATTTACCTAGAACAGTTTAATATTGCGCAGTTCACGGTAGAGCAGAATGCACAGCAAAATGTGGTAAATAATATTGCGCTACAAATGAAGCTAATAGGTGCTGAGATTAACGTTGCTTCATTGTCTGCAAATTATCAGCAGTGGCAGCTTAATACTGCACTTAACGCAAAGCTTAAAGGCCGCTTACCAATTAGTGGCGATATCAGTCTAAAAGGGCATGGTTATGATGCCAATATGCAAATAGGCGGAGACTTAGAAAAGCTCAATGTAGATATAAAAAGCAGTGAATCATTTCCTTTTGAACTAACTGCTACGGCTAATCTTAAAAAACCAAATTATCCATTTAGTGTTAATGGCGGTTTAGAGCAGTGGATTATCGAAACAGCAAGTAAAGAGTTAAAGGTAACCGACGTAAAATTAACCGCGCAAGGCAATGCTAACGATTATCAGTTATCGTTATTTGGTAATAGTCAGTTAGGTGCTTATCCAACTGTGAATTTTAACAGTCAAATTAATGGCTCACTGAGCGAAGCAAACTTAAAAAATTTAGCCCTTAAAGCGAATGAGAGCCAAGCTACTATCCAAGCGAATATCGACTGGCAAAATGGGGTTAGTGCTAACTTTAGCGGCGCGCTATCGAGTTTAAAAGCGCAATACCTCACTGACACACTTACCAGTGATATTTCAGGGCAGTTTAAAGGGGCATTTGTTACCAGTTCAAATAGCTGGAAATTAAGTATGGATGACACCCAATTAAGCGGGTTACTAAATGATGTACCGCTTAATTTTACTGCTCAATTTAACTTAAATGATGAACTTAAAGCCACTGTAAATAAATTTAACCTTAGCAGCGGCACAAACAGGTTAACCTTAACAGGCGAAGTTGATCAGCAATGGCAGATTAATGGGGCTATTGCGCTGCAAAGTAATGATGATGCAAAGCTTCCGTTTATTGCTAATGGTAAAGCCGATTTAAGTATAAGAGGCGAGCGGTTGACGCCTGCAGTTGATTTAGCGTTAAAGCTAGAGCAGTTTATTTATGACGAAATTAATATTAATAAGTTGGCGTTAAAAGCACAGTTAGACACCGCTACCGATTGGCAAACAGATATCAGCGTTAGTCTTGATTCAGCGCGTGTTATGAATCATCAAATTAATAAAGTGGAAATAGTCGGCAGTGGTGATAAAACCGATCATCAATTGAGTGCATCTATTGATGCTGATGCTGGGGCTGCCTCGTTTGAACTAAATGGCAAACTTGCTAACGCGATTTGGCAAGGTGAACTCAGTAATATTAGTGTAAGTGATAAAACGCTTAGCTTTGAAAATGCTAAAGATATAGCTGTAACTATAGATTCGAAAACGGGCGACTTTGATGTGAGTGCGCATTGTTGGCAATCGAGTAATAGTAAGTTATGTATTGATAGATTAAATCAAACCCGCGAATTAGGCCAGCTTAACGTAAAACTGGCCAATCTTGCATTGCGAGAGCTAAAACATTGGTTACCAGAGAATGTAATAACACGTGGTGATATAGCGGGAGACTTTGCTGCTAATTGGCAAGCAGGTACACTTAAAACTCTACGCGCTAATTTAAATTCATCAGGGCTTAACGCGGTACTTATTAACGAAGAAGACCGATTTAAGCTACCTATAGAAACGCTAAACATAAGCGCTTTTTCTGATGCTAAGGTTGGCCAAATAGAAGCTAACATAGAATCGAGTGTTTTGGGTAAAGTAACGACTAAAGTTGATATTGATGATATTCAAAATAAGCAAACGCTTAACGGTAATATTCAAATTGATAAAATTTTATTGTCTGATATACAGCCATTTTTAAATACGTTCGAGCAGCTTAATGGCGCCATTCGTGGGCAAGTTGCATTAGCAGGCACACTTAAAGATCCCTTGTTAGAGGGAAATTTAAATATTGAGAATATCAACCTAGAAGGTGAGCAACTGCCTGTCGCTCTTAAAAATTCCAATATAAATGTGGCGTTTAATAAGTCTACCGCCACCATTGAAGGAGATTTAAATGACCCTCAAGGCGGACAGGTAAAATTAACGGGGAATGTTGATTGGCAAGGTGAACAACCAGCTGTAAATATGAATGTAGTCGGCAGTGAGTTTTTTGTAAGAGCGCAACAAGGCGTGGTGTTTAAAGTATCACCAGAGTTAAAAATAAGTTTAGCTGACAATGCACTTAAGCTGGCAGGTGATGTTGTAGTGCCTTATGGTCGAATAGAAATTGAAGAGCTGCCAGAGGGGGCTGTACAGGTTAGTGATGATGAAATAATTTTGGATCAAACTACGCAAAATACTAAAAAAGCCCCATTTAACTACGATATTGATTTAAAAGTAACGGTTAAAAATGATGTCAGAGTAGCCTCATTTGGACTTGAGTCTAAGGTAGTGGGTGATATGGATATCAAAATGAGCCAAGACTCACCCATTATTGCCATTGGTGAGCTTAATTTAATTGAAGGAACTTACTTGGCATTTGGTCAAGACTTAATAATTAGAACTGGGCAAATTGGTTTTAGTGGCGCAATAGATAAGCCTCATTTAAATATTAAAGCCATTCGCAACCCAAATAATACCGCCGATGGTGTTATTGCAGGTGTTACTTTAACTGGCAGTGTTGAGCAGCCAAATTTAAAAGTATTTTCAGAGCCGGGTATGGACCAAGCGCAAGCCCTAGCGTATTTGCTGAATGGTCAACCATTAGGGGAGGGCGACAGTTCAACGGATGCAATGTTAACTCAATTACTACTTTCTCAAGGAGTGAGCCGAAGCGAAAGCTTAGTGTCTAAAGTCGGTGAATCGTTTGGCTTGTCAGATGTGAGCTTAAGCTCTAAAGGTAGTGGCGAGCAAACAAAGGTAGAAATATCAGGTTATTTAGCACCGAGTTTGCAGGTTAAATATAGCGTGGGGGTATTTGAGTCGCTCAGTGAAGTGGCAGTGCGTTATCAGCTAATGTCGAAGTTATATATAGAAATAACCAGTGGCCTGTATCAAAATGTCGACATACTGTATAAATTCAATTGGGATTAACCTTTATCTACCAATACCAATACCAATAATAAAAAGGAAAAGGTATGAAAAAATTCGTAATCACTATTATAGCGTCGGCTTTGCTCGGCGGATGTGTCCAGCAAAGCACTTTGCCAGCAACGCCAGTTAAAAGCCTAACCAGTAGTGAGATTATTGCTGCTACAACAGATGAGCAATGGCGATGGGTAGATCCTGAGAATATTTTAAAACTAACCCTACCTACCGGTGCTGCGTATATTGAGCTCAATTCAGCGCTTGCACCAAAACACAGTGCTAATATTAAAAAATTGGCACGACAGGGCTTTTATCAGGGCACTCATATTTATCGTTTTGTAGAAGGGTTTGTTGCTCAAGGTGGTGATAGCACGGGTAAAAAGTTAACTAAAACCAAAAATAGCACAGTACCTGCCGAGTTTTATTTAACCACCAACGAGCCGCTTAGGATCACTGAAATGGGTGGAGATGGTTATGCACCAATAACCGGGTTTTTAAATGGTTTTGCGGTAGCTCAAAATGAAACGCGTGATCAAACATGGCAAATTCATTGCCATGGTGTATTTGCAATGGCGCGCGGCAACGATATTAATAGTGCCAGCACGGAATTTTTTGTCACCATAGGGCAAGGCCCACGTTATTTAGACAAAAATATCACCGTATTTGGGCGAGTACTTACAGGTATGGCACATTTTCATCAGCTAGCGCGCACACCTAAAGGTGGTAGCGAGTTTAATCCTATTACAGATTTACAAGTATTAGCCGACGTTAGCAGCGATCACAGCCGATTTAAAGTAATGAAAACAGACTCAGATGCATTTAAACAGTTAATTTCAGCACGAGGTAGTCGTAGTGAGGAATGGTTTGCGTATAGCCATAATTACATTGATGTGTGTGGAATGCCTGTACCAACTAAGCAACTTAACGATTAAAAAAAGGAGCCTGAGGCTCCTTTTTTGTTTAGCTTATTGACGGTTTATTTTTACCGCAAAAGGGGTATCGTTATGATGCGTTGAGCGATATGGATTAATATCAAGGCCGCCACGACGCGTATAGCGCGCGTAAACTTCAAGCTCTTTAATATTCAATTGAGTGGTTAAGTCGCTGTAAATACGCTCTACACATTGCTCATGGAACTCATTATGGGTCCTAAACGAAATTAAATAGCGTAATAATGACTCACGACAAACTTGCTCACCAGTATAACGAATAATAATGCTGGCCCAATCCGGTTGCGAAGTAATTAAACAGTTCGATTTAAGCAGGTGGCTATGCAAGGTTTCGCTAACCACTTTATCGCTTTGTGACTTTAAAGAATGTGCGTCAATATGGTAGTTATCTATTTCAATATCTAACTCATCAATACACTCACCAGGAAGCGGTGTGCAAGGAATACAATTATAATCATCAGCGCTGTATAAGGTTACCTTTACCGGGCTGTTTACCGCATTTGATAAGTCTTCAATTAAATGTTGCTTAACAATGTCAATACTTCCAAAGCGACTTTGGTTAAAGCTGTTCAGATAAAGCTTAAACGACTTTGACTCTATAATGTGACTACTTTGACATTCGAAAGTAAATATCGCCACCGCAACTTGTGGTTTGCCTTTGGTATTTAACCAAGATAGTTCGTAACCGGTCCAAATATCTTGGCCTTTGAATGGTAATGCGGCTTCATCAATACTCAACGCGTCGCGATTAAGCTTGCGAGCAATAGGAAAAAGCAAGCTGGGCGTGTATTGATCTACATACTCAGTAGATTGACCAAGTACGCTGCCTTTAAGATCGGGAGAATTGCTGTAATCTGTCATGTTTGCTCTTAAATAGTTACAATGGGGACATTATATCTAAATTAAATGAGTTTCACAGTATGTCTGTTGCAATGCAATTAGCCCAACTTCACCAACGCTTTAGTGAAAAAACTATCAAAAATACACAAAAGCAGCCACTCATCGCCCACGATGAGCAATGGCCAAGTCCTTGTGAAATAGGCACAGCCGATGAGCACGGTATGATTCAATGGCAAGCGATAGTGAGAGAGCCTGCAGGTTCTTTGGCTGATCTCGCTAACGCATTAGAGCTTGAATTTCCTGATGAACTTAGCCAGTTTTATGGCCATATGTTTGCTGGCAGTATTTTAGCCAGCGTTGATGGCCATCAAGTAGAATTATTACAAGCGTGGAATGAGGATGACTTTGACTTACTGCAACAAAATATCACGGGTCATGTTTTAATGAAGCGAAAGCTAAAGCAAGCGCCAAGTGTTTTTATTGGTTTAACTGATCAAGATGATTTACTTGTTACGGTATTAGTGGAAACAGGTGAGGTGTGCCTAGAGTATGTAGGTAAAAAGCCACATCATGTACTCGCCAAAAACCTCAGTGAATTTATAGCGTCGTTGGCAGTATAATTATAAGGTAATTTTAAGGTGTGATGTTTTAGACATAGCACCTTAAGTATGGGATTTATTGAAAATCCCATGAAATATTAGACACTAAACCACACGGCTCACACCTAAAATCAAATAAACCAAACCATGGCTCAGGTAATTTCCATTCACCTTGGCAACTTGGGCATTTGCGCTTAAGCTCCGAGGCTTTATCGACACCACCTACACGATATAAGTAATAGTAAACAGGCTTTTTAGTTAAAAAGCTGATGCGTTTGCTAATATCTTTACCTCGGCGATACAAATCACTTTGTGTGCTGGCTATTTCCTCTAGTGCAGGAAATTCACAGCGAGTTGCGCCATTAATTTGAATTTGATCGCATGCTTGCCAATCTTCTTGCCATTTAATCAGGGTTTTATAATCGCCATTGGCAATTGCTGGAATATTAAATAGCGGAACGGGTAAAAAGTCATCGCCACAATACAGTGGGCTGCAGGTGTGCACATAGGTAGTATATAAAATATAGCTTGAGGGATCTTTACAACCATCGGCACCGTTTGAGTGAATGTCTTGACCTATTATTTTCACCTTTGGTGCTAACAAGCCTGCATCATGAAGCTTTTCAACACTGTGCTTTACAAATGCACTGTTGTTAAGAGGGTGCATAGCGTCTTCGGTCGGACACATAACGCGAGTGATAAAATAGCCATCTTTCAAAACCGTCGGAAATTCTTCTCCAATGATTTGGCCACTAAAACGTAATGCATTTACCAAGCGATTTATTGCTTGCTCGGCTTGCTCTAAGGTGGTGTCTTGGTAGCAATCAAATGTTAAATCAACAACAAACATTTATAGTCTCAAATTATTTTGGCGCGAGCAGTGTAAGTAATTGATCTAACTTTTGCTCAATTCTATCTAATTGAGAGTTGTTCTGATCTTCATTACTGACACTTTGCTTGGGGGTTTTCATTAAATTATAAATTGAATCAGGATTATTCTTATATTGACTCACCGCAGCAATAATAACCGGCATTGGGGTCGGTGTTGTTAAACGACTTTTAGTTAGTGCAACAGTGGGAACTTTGCCTTCATCAAGAAGGACTTTAATAGCTTCAAATACAGCAGCGTTCATTCAATTATAACTCTTTTATAAAGTAAGCTCGCAACATAGACGCTGCGAGCGGGTATGGTATCAATAAAGTGGCTAAGGCACATTAAAATGCGCCATAAAATTAATTATTTTTGACGAAGACGTACGTCTAATTCATCTATTACTTCACTCCAATCGCCATCAACCGCTAGCGATTCGGCAATGAAATGTTGTTGGGCTTCATCCCAAAAGGGAGCATCTTGCAACAAGGTTGTATCGGCAATGGAGTGCGAGGCAATAAATGCATCTATTTGCGCATCCGAATCCGGCAGTCCTAGTTGGGCGAACAAGGTATTAATTGTATGTTTTGTTGTATCCATAATAATGCTCCTAAATGAATTAATATGTATTAACTCTAGGGGGGAATGGTATATCTAGCCAGTTTAACCCTTACTGAATTTACGCTTTATTTATTCAGTAGTAAGTCGCTAAAGCATGATCTGACTCAATGCAGTGGATGAGCGTACTAACTAAAATGTAAATTCGCTTATTTGTCTCACTTAGGTATATAGTTATATAAGCATTTGGTCATCGTTGTAGTTCAAAATTAATCCCAAACAAGTTACGCGGCGTAATGACAACGGGTATAAAATAATAAAGGAAATAAAATGACAGCCACAGCAGAATCGACAGACGCCTTTAGTGTTCAGCATATTGCACCAGAGGATATAAGCACAGCAGCCAGCCTAATTTATCAGGCATACCAAAACGATCCTATTTTACAAACTCTGCTAGGGTATAACGAAGACAACCCGCTCGATTATGAAAAAAAATTACGTGCACTTATCCGTGAAGAACTCAGTAGCTTTTGGCAAGAGAAGCAGCCTTTAATCGGCCTTTACCGCAATGATAAATTAAAAGCGGTTGCCTGTGTATTTGAGTCAAATAGCCAATTACAAGCTGAGCGTTATTGGCATTGGCGATTAAAACTGATGCTAAGTGCAGGTTATTTACAAACGAATCAATTAATTGAAAAAGAAAAAACCATTCGTGACGCCTTAAAGCCGCAAGGGAATTATTACTTTTTAGCGTTTATTGCGGTTGATCCACACTTTCACGGGCAAGGGTTTGGTCGCACTTTACTTAAAGGTTTAGATGGCTTAATACACGATAATCCTGAGTCTTCTGGTATAGCGGTATTTGTGACTCGTGACGAGCATACGAAATTTTTTAAATCGCAAGGCTTTGAGCACTTTAAACAACTTTCATTTAACCAAGTTAAGGGTGAATTACTATTTAAAGTTGCTAATGCTCAATAAAGGTAGTTGTTCATAATGGCGTATCTGTAAGCCTATGTTCCAAATCGGGCACACCAGTGTGAGATATATCTTACATTAGTGTGCTCTTTGTCAGTTTAAATCCATTATTTATCCGTTAATAAGCATCAAGCTTCTGTTATTTATAGCTATTTTAGTTTTTTCAATTTTGTGACATTAAATTTTTTAGTTTTCCTCACTATTATACCCAGCCGTTTGGTTTAAACTTTACTTTGTCAAGACGACATAGCTCAATGACTGAGCTAATGCCATGGATATGGAATCAGGCAGCATAGTAGTGACTAGCAGGAAGCGCAAAGGACAAGTTAACACGGATGCAAGGATGAAACAGGAAGTACATGAAGTACTAAAATAGCTAGGAGCTATTTAAAGGATACCAAGGATGATGCGATAGGACATTGCAGGAGCGTTAGTTTACGCAGGACGGCCAAGGCGGCAAGAGGATATTGCAGGATGCAATGGAGGGCTAACAGGGTAGTTTGCTCGTTCAGTGGATGATAAACAAGGATCAGGTAAAGGATACCTTACAGGATGTTGGCAATTGGGGCGTAACTGAGGTTACGCCTTGGTTTTTTGTATTATAAAAACTATATCTTATGTGGTGGCACAACCACACTTTTTAGCTTTTCATCTTCCATGATTAACACTCCCTGATAAGCATTTTCACCATCGCTTGAAAATTCAAAAATAAATTCGCTTTTCATGCCCGGTTTACCACTTTTTAAAATGCCAAACCGACGCTTGCTACAAGCCACACTCATTAGTTGTACCTGCAATTGCTCACTTTGGCGTTTGGCATGAACGTTCGCTGCTTCGGCTATTTTACGATTTAGCCAAAAAAAATAAATTACAGCCCCAATAAGTATGAACGTCCATAAACTAGCCATTTAAGAGAATAACCTTCCAATTGCGCGAGCTAACGTCTCGCTTCTGTTTTCTTTACGTAGTAATGCTAATAAATGTGGGCGAATAGTTGGAATTGCAACTAAATCTGCAAAAATGCTGGGAAATAACTCAGCTATTTTCTCATGGTGCGCACAGTTATCCATAAATACATGCAAACGCTGTGGCTCTTCTAATTGTTTAAAGCAGCGACCTGCAATAGTTAATAAAATGTCTGAGTCTTGCCCAAGCGTAGATTCTAAAGCGCAGTCAACCAGTTGTGCGCTAAGCCCTGTTGCTTGCCCTGATGATATGGCGCGAAGCGCGGCAGAAGCCGTAACCACATCATTATTCTTAAGGGCGGTTTGTCCATAACTTAACAATAACTCACTTAACGTGGGTGGTATTTCGATGTGTTCAAGCATTGCGCTTAATGGTTGTAATACTTCAACAGGTAAATTAGGCCACGCAGCGTGTAAGTGTTTTAAGTTATCAGCACTGTTGAGGCGATAAGCAAAATCAGCAATGCCTTGTAGCGCCACACTTTGCCAATTATCAAAACCAATCTGGCCACTAAAATAAAGCTGGGCATGCTCATAATACTGTGAGGCTGGTCGTTTTAATAACACTTTAACTTGTGCATTAAACGCCGCTAATTTATTAGCATTAGGAGTAAATACGTAAGGGTTGTTATCGAGTTTGCCATCGGCTTGTTCGCCGGTAATTTCTGTTCCTAGTGCTTGAATTACCATGTCTGCAAAGTGGTCGCGGCTGGCACTAACGAGTTTACTTTGTTCATCAAGTGGGAATTTTAAAAACCACACATAGGGTTCTTTGCTAGCTTTACTGTCCCAAAATTGAATCGCTAGCCATGCATGGCCTGCTAATGGGTAAGGGTAAGGAACTTGTGCTTGTTCAACAGCTAAAAATTGTTGTTTATCAAGCTTGGTAATATGCCTGCCAATATCAAAAGCACGCCATTGAGTTCCTGCACCGTCTAAAAGCTGGCCTAATGTGGCTATATGTTCACTCATGAATTTCCAACTGTTTTTACTACAAAATTACGCTAATTATACGCCATAGCGACTGTTGAGGGAACAGGGTATAATTGTGCAATATACAAAGTAAAGGGTGATTATGACTGAGCAAACCCAACTCTATTTAACACAATTAACTGCGCTACTTAAAAAGTATCAGCTTTGGCAGAATGAGCCAATTGACCCTGCATTGTTGCATTCAAGCGTCCCTTTTTGCCATGATACGCTTGCATTTGAACAGTGGTTACAGTTTGTATTTATAGAAAAAATTCAACAGATTATTACAATGAAACAACCGTTACCTCGTAATTTTGCAATTGCTCCTATGGCGCAAATGACACTCATTGATCAATCCGGAAGCGAAGAGATTATTTCTTTGCTGACGCAATTAGATTCATTGCTTGGAGAGTCAGATGACTGAACGTCCAGCGCCAGTTGAATACGGCGAACTGAACATTCTCTATCAAGATGAGAACTATGTAGCGATTGATAAACCATCAGGCTTACTTGTTCATCGCTCCTTTTTAGACAAGCATGAAACTCAATTTGCAATGCAAATGCTACGCGATCAACTCGGTCAGCATGTGTTTCCTGTGCATCGCCTTGATAGGCCGACATCGGGTGTGTTGCTGTTTGCTTTAAGCTCAGAAGCCGCGCGCGATATGAATCAGTTGTTTATTGAGGGTACGATCTCAAAGCGTTATTTAGCTTTGGTACGCGGATTTGCGCCTGAATCTGTTTTTTTAGATAAACCGTTAAAAGAAGAACTAGACAAAATCGCTGATAAATTTGCCGATCAGGATAAAGATGCTCAAGAAGCACAAACTCAGTTTAACTGTTTGCACCAAGCTGCGTTGCCTATCCCTATAGGAAAATACCCAACGGTTAGGTATTCTTTGGTAGAGTGTTTTCCTAAAACAGGGCGTAAACATCAAATTCGTCGCCATTTAAAACATTTGTCGTTGCCAATAATTGGCGACGTTAACCATGGTGATAACCAGCATAATCAGTTTTTTAGAGAGCATTTCTCCCTTAGACGATTAATGTTATTTGCTACAGAGCTTAGCTTTGTACATCCTTATAGTAACGAATCGATAATAATTAAAGCGCCACTAGGTGATGCAATGTTGAGTATTTGCAAACAGTTAGGGTGGCCAAGTGAAGAAAAGGATTATTAATGGCACATATTAGTATTTTTGTAGGCAGCGTGTATGGTGGTGCTGAACGTTTAAGTGAGCAAATAAGCGATATTATAGAGCAAACTGGCCATCAGGTAAGCGTATTTGCAGAGCCAAGTTTAGAAGATCTAAAAAATGCATCGCATATTTTAATTGTCACCTCAACAACAGGACAAGGCGATATACCCGCTAACTTGGCAGAGCTTTATAATCAGCTTAACAGCACCTTTCCAATGTTAACTAATAAGCCATTTGGCATTGTGGCTATGGGTGACAGAAGTTATGGTGATACGTTTTGCGCAGCAGGGCGTAGCTTTGATGAACTGTTACGTGACTTACAAGCTAAACCTGTGGGTAACCGACTAGAAATTGATGCCTGTGAAGACTTTGAGCCTTGGCCTGTCACCGAGCCTTGGTTACAAACTTGGCTTGGTAAATTACCCTCTTAAATGCGCAGACTCCAAATGAAAAAACATAAACTGAGTTTGATTGTGCTTGCGGGCGGCTTAGGTAGTCGCTTTGGTGGCAATAAACAAATTGCAGAAATTCCAGGGCTAAATTGCACAATTATGGAACTGAGCATTATTGATGCGCATCACGCTGGAGTGACGCAGGTGGTGCTGATAATAAACCAAGCGGTACGCAGTGAAATAGAGCGTACTATTTTGCCACGCTTGCCTAGTGATCTTGATGTGGTGCTGGTGGAGCAGTACATTGAGCAGGTTCCCGAGCAGTTTAAAGCAACACTTGCCCAACGGGAAAAGCCCTGGGGAACAGGTCACGCTCTACTGTGTGCTAAAGCCTATATTAATAACCCTGCTATTGTTATTACTGCAGACGATTATTATGGAAAATCTTCGTTTGTATTACTGAGTGAGCACTTTAAAAAAAGTGCTGAATGGGCAATGGTAGGGTATCCGATTATTGATACTCTTTCTGAGCACGGTGGCGTTAATCGTGGGGTATGTAATATTGCTAATGGAAAGCTTGTTGCCGTAACTGAGTATTTGAATATTCAACAACAGTCTGAGCATATTTTTGGCGACAACCCACAGGGTTTACGTGAGAAAATTAGCCCAAACTCCCTAGGCTCGATGAGTTTTTGGGGGATCACCCCCTGCTTCTTTGACTATTTGCAACAAGGCTTTGAAACGTTTTTACAGCAATATAACGTGAATACTCAGCAAGAGTACTACTTACCTGATCAAATCCAGAAAGCTATTAATGTAAAAGCACAGCCTGTATTTGTATACACTGCAAAAGAGCCTTGGTTTGGTGTTACCTATAAATCAGAACTGACAAGCATTGCGGCTACTTTGTGCGCATTACGTCAAGCGTAGCCATTAAATTATTGTCGCCTTGGGCGAAAAGAGTGAAGTAGAAAATGAATACAGTTCCTATAGAAGTTTATTTATCTGAGAGTTTTGGCCTTGACGAGAAGCATGCGAGCATAAAACCCATAGGCAGTGGGCATATAAATACTACTATGTTATTAAGTACTTCGAAGCGGTCACTGGTTGTACAAAAGCTCAATACGGTGGTGTTTCCAAAACCACAGTTACTTGTTGATAATGCGCGATTAATAGAGCAACACTTAAGTAAAAAACAACAAGCAGGTGAATTCAATCTAGCAATAGTACGCCATGTAGCGACGACTCAGAATGACTATTTAGTTAATGATGATGATGATACTTGGCGAGCACTTGAGTTTATTGGTGGCAGCTACAGTGAAGATGTGGTTAATACTGCTAGCCAGGCACAAACAGCGGCCAATGCATTTGGCCAATTTGCGCAAGCGCTACAAGACTTTGACGCGAACAATTTACATGCGGTTATTCCTAATTTTCATAACTTGGCCATGCGTGCAGAAGTCTTCAAGCAAGTGGTTAGCACCGATCCTCATAAACGTTTGGCTCATTGTCAGGAAGAGGTTGATTTTTGCCTGTCGCAGCTTTCACTTATCGATGAGCTTAATGCCCTTGAGGGAAAAGTGCCTATTCGTGTGTGCCATAACGATACTAAAATAAACAACATGCTATTTTGCTTAGACTCTAATAATGCAAAAGCGGTGATAGATTTAGATACCTGTATGCCTGGTTATTGGCTTAATGATTTTGGCGATATGGTCAGAACATTTTGCTCTGCAGAGCAAGAAGATTCAACGGCGCTTGAAAAGGTAGGTGTTCGTGAAGATATTTTTGCAGCGATTGTTAAAGGCTATGTTGAGCCACTAAAGGGGGTATTAACACCCGCCGAGAAACAAAGCTTTTGGTTAGGTGCTAAAGTAATGCCCTTTATGATTGGCTTACGCTTTTTAACTGATTATATAGATGGTGATAATTACTTTAGTGTTAAGCATAAGAGACACAACTTAGATCGCGCAAAAAACCAATTTGCCTTATACAAGGATATAGTAAGTAAGCAGCAGGTCTTAAAGGAGATTTTGACTCAGGTATAAACCCAATTAATTATATTGCTCAAAGCGTTATAACTAAAACTTTGAGCAATATAAATTGAGGTTAAACATTGAAAGTATGTGTTAACTTCCAACATCTCAATTTTTTACTTATTAAGCATCCGCTAGTTTTACACGGATTTTGCTTTTGTCTACTGTGGTTTGATTAAGCGCTTTAATTGCGCCTTTAACTTCAATGTCATTAGGCATTTCTACAAAGGCAAAGCCTTTAGATTGGCCTGTTTCTTTATCGAGTACCAAGTTACAGGTGGTCACTTTACCGTGAGCCGTAAATAACGTACGAAGTTCATGCTCAGTAGTGGCACGTGATAAGTTACGAACTAATAATTTCATATATAACCTAAATAATGGGTTCAAGCATAATTATCTCAAGTAACCTTGCTTTAACCTAACGTTATTTTATAAACAGTAAAAATAACTATTAAAAAACAAAAAACCGCCTAATGGCGGTTTTTTATACATTGCGAGAGATTACTTTACTTCTTTACCCGCTGCTTGTTGATCTGCATGATAGCTTGAACGTACAAACGGGCCTGAAGCGGCGTGTGTAAAGCCAATTTCATCAGCATATTCTTTTAATGCGTCAAATTCAGCTGGTGGCACGTAACGCTTAACGGGTAAGTGATGCTTAGACGGTTGTAGGTATTGCCCTACAGTAAGCATATCAACGTTATGAGCACGTAAATCGCGAAGTACTTCCTCGATTTCGCTAATTTCTTCACCAAGGCCAACCATTAAGCCTGATTTTGTTTTAACCTCAGGATGGGCTTCTTTAAAGCGACGTAATAATTCAAGAGACCATTTATAGTCAGCACCTGGGCGCGCAAGTTTGTATAAACGTGGCGCCGTTTCTAGGTTATGATTAAATACATCTGGCGGCGTTTCAATTAAAATTTCTAACGCTCTGTCCATACGGCCACGAAAATCGGGCACTAAAATCTCAATGGTAATTTCTGGGTTATGCTTACGAATTTCGCGGATACAATCAGCAAAGTGCTGAGCACCACCGTCACGTAAATCATCACGGTCTACAGAAGTAATAACCACATAGCTTAACTTCATGTCTTTAATGGTCAGTGCCAGCTTTTCAGGCTCAGCGGCATCAGGTTTTAATGGGCGACCATGTGCAACGTCACAAAATGGACAACGACGTGTACAAATAGCCCCTAAAATCATAAAGGTCGCTGTACCGTGGTTAAAACACTCTGATAAGTTAGGGCACGAAGCTTCTTCACATACGGAGTGAAGGCCATGCTTACGCATTGCTTGTTTTATGCCGTCAATTCGCTCGGTTGACTTGGGTAAGCGAATTTTAAGCCACTCTGGCTTACGGAGCATTTCGGTTTTTTCTGTTGGTAAAACTTTAACGGGGATCAACGCCATTTTTTCTGCGTCGCGTAGTTTTACACCTGGTTCCATTTTGACTGGTTTATTCATTCGTTTTCAAACCCTTCAGTATGCTTAACCTGTGTTGCATTAAGCTTCTTGATCATGTGTTTTACCAGCCCTTCACCTGCAGCTTCAAGGTTTTGAGGGCCATTTAGTTCTTTAGTTTGCACCATATTCATGCCCGCATAACCACATGGGTTAATGCGTAAAAATGGACTTAGATCCATATTAACATTTAATGCCAAGCCATGAAATGAGCAGCCACGACGAACTCGTAAACCTAAAGAGGCAATTTTACTGTCGTTAACGTAAACACCAGGGGCATCCGCTTTCGCG
Organism: Pseudoalteromonas sp. meg-B1; assembly: GCF_003173795.1. Taxonomy (GTDB): domain Bacteria; phylum Pseudomonadota; class Gammaproteobacteria; order Enterobacterales; family Alteromonadaceae; genus Pseudoalteromonas; species Pseudoalteromonas undina. The sequence continues at coordinate 809,663 of NZ_QGQU01000001.1, forward strand.
TATGCATCTATGGCGAACTCTGAAAGGGACTCAATGATGCACTCTTCAAGCCAAGTAACTAGCTCTCGCACCCCAATTTTTAAACGACGTAAATTAAATAATACATACATCATTTGCTGACCAGGGCCGTGGTAAGTAACCTGTCCACCGCGGTCAACTTTAATCACTTCAATGTCACCTGGGGCGAGTAAGTGCTCATCTTTACCGGCTTGGCCTTGGGTAAATACACTTTCATGCTCTACTAACCAAATTTCATCTGGCGTATTTTCATCACGGGTGTCGGTAAAGTCTTGCATTTTTTGCCAAATCGGCATGTAACGCTGACGACCCAGTTGGCGTACGATTAGGGTGTTTTCGCTCACAACAAATCTCAACTATAGCTTAAAGCATATGGCGCACGTCATCGATATTGCTGATCACGTTGTAAATTTCTTCAATGTGTTTGCCGCTTGTTACTGTGGCTACTAAAGTGACTGACTCATAGTTACCTTTACTGCTCGGTTTTACTTTTGGCGCATAATCACCCGGAGCGATAGGTTGTAACTTTTCTAAAATTTGATCAGTTAAGTTTACGTTTGCTAGACCCATAATTTTAAATGTAAACGGGCAAGGGTACTCTAGGTACTCATCAAATTTAGTGTTTTTAACAGGTTCAACCACGACGGGAACTCCTCAAACAAAAGTGTTGGCTCAACTTATACGTTAAGCTTAAAACTGACAGGCTAATGACAATCTTGAAATGATGTTACTTTTGACCTAAGCCAACGATAGTCATTCAATACGATTGGTATATATGGGGCGCATTCTAGCACTTTTCAAGCAAAAAAAAACGCCTCACAGAAGAGGCGTTCATATTACTTTACTCGTGCTTACATTATTTGTAAGCGTAAGTAGTCATATATTTTGCTGAAGAAGCTACCTTCTTGTATTTCTTCAAGCGTAACTAGCGGATATTGTGCAATATCTTCGCCTTCAAGTTGTAAAAACAGCGTGCCTACTTTAGTGCCTTTAGCTAAAGGTGCTTCAAGCGTATCGTCAAGCTCAAAGTTTGCTTTCAGGTTTTTATGTTGGCCACGAGGGATTGTAATAGGGGTGTCTTCTAAAATACCTAAAGAGACATTCTCTTTGTTACCCATCCAGATGCGTTGCTCTGCAAAACTATCGCCAGCTTTGTAAGGCGTAATTGTTTCAAAAAAGCGGAAACCGTAGTTAAGCAGTTTTTTACTTTCAACTTTACGCGCACGCTCACTTGAAGTACCCATAACTACCGCAATTAAACGCATGTCGTTTTTCGTTGCCGAGGTGACTAAGCTGTAACCTGCATCAGATGTATGGCCTGTTTTAATACCATCAACATCTAAGCTTTCATCCCATAACAACGAGTTACGGTTATATTGCTTTATACCATTGTATGTAAATGACTTTTCTTTATATAGTGCATATTCGTCCGGCACGTCTCTGATTAAGGCTGCACCAAGTGTGGCCATATCGCGTGGCGTTGTGTAGTGCTCGTCTGTATCAAGACCGTGACTATTAATAAAGTGAGTATTTGTCATGCCTATCTTTTCAGCATGGGCATTCATTAAATCTGCAAAGGCACTTTCGCTGCCTGCAATATGCTCAGCCATGGCAACACAGGCATCGTTACCTGATTGCACAATAATACCGTGATTAAGTTCATCTACACTTACTTGCTTACCCACTTCAATGAACATTTTAGATGATTCAGGAAAGTTTTTTGCCCACGCTTTTTCACTGATAGTTACCATATCGGTGGGGGCGATATTACCTGCATTTATTTCTGTACCAATTACATAACTAGTCATCATTTTAGTTAAGCTAGCAGGAGCAAGTTTTGTATCAGCTTCACCTTCTGCAATCACTTTACCTGTGGTGAAGTCCACCAAAAAGTAACCTTTAGCATTAACTTGAGGAGGGGCTGGAATAATTTGTGCGGTGGCTGAAAAGACGGCGGCAGAACAGACTAAGCCGCAAACACCAGTAAGAATTTTATGTTTAATAGATTTCATCATACTCATTAATGGTTAAAGTTAAAAATATGCATTCTCCCTATTCTAAAGGGCTTACTGAGTGTAAAGCAAGAACGCGTTTTGAAATTGATTTTGTTTTAATGTTTCTAGTACTCGTTGCGCGTGTTGGGCATCTTTTATCGGCCCTAAGTGCAATCTATAAATACCGTCTTTTTCGACGATATTTGTTGGTAATTTATATTGCTCTCGTAGTGTGTGTGCCAATGCTTCTATGTTGGCTAACGTACTACCTGCAGCTACTTGAACATAGGTTTTTCGTGCATGGGTATCTGCAAGGGTAATCGCTTCAAGCTTAACCTGTGCTGTACCGTATTTATGGTAGCCAAGTTTATAGGCTGCAGCATAGGAAAGATCAATGATTCTATCGTCATGAAAAGGCCCGCGATCGTTAACCCGTACTATAACAGATTGGCCATTGGCTGTATTTGTTACGCGCACAAAACTCGGTAAGGGCAAGGTTTTGTGAGCTGCCGTCATAGCGAACATATCGTAAATTTCGCCGTTAGAGGTGTGATAACCATGAAATTTTCGGCCATACCATGAGGCAATGCCCGTTTCTGAATAACCTGTTTCATCGAGCATAGGGGTATAACGTTTGCCCAACACTTCGTAAGGGCGTGTGGTGCTCGCGCTTTTTATAACTTTAGTGACAATAGCATCTTGCATTTCTAATTCAGTTGGTGCTCGCAGAGGCGCTGCATCATGGCGCATGCTGTAACGGCTATTTGAACTGCTACATGCACTTAAAAAGAGGCTAACGAGTGTAATAATTATAAGTTGTTTATAAAGGCGCATTATTTTAAGAGCATCCTTTTATCTGTGGCAATCGACATAATAATGCCAAATGCAGCCATCAAGGTCACCATTGAGGTGCCGCCATAACTAATTAATGGTAAGGGAACACCTACAACAGGTAATAAACCCGAGACCATACCAATGTTTACAAAAATATAAACGAAAAATGTAAGTGTCAGAGAGCCTGCGAGTAACTTGCCAAAAGCTTCTTGTGCATTAACTGCAATAAATAATCCACGGCCAATGATGAATAAGTACAGGCTAAGTAAAATACACACACCAAATAAACCAAACTCTTCACTCAGTACAGAAAAAATAAAATCGGTATGTCGTTCAGGTAAAAATTCCAGTTGTGATTGTGTGCCTTGCAACCAGCCTTTGCCTTCGATACCGCCTGAGCCAATAGCAATTTTTGATTGAATAATATGATAGCCAGAACCAAGCGGATCGCTCTCAGGATCTAAAAAGGTCAGTACTCTTTGCTTTTGATAATCGTGCATACCATAGTGCCAAAATGGCCACGCTGCCAAAGCAACAACTGAGCTTAAAAAGCCAATTAAACGCCAACTCAAGCCAGATAAAAACAATACAAACACCCCCGAACTGGCAATCAAAATTGAGGTGCCTAAATCGGGCTGTTCCTTAATAAGTAAGGTGGGCAACATTACAATGGCAAAGCCAATAATTAAATGAAGTGGACGCGGTGGTAAGTGGTTACGACCAATGTACCAAGCCACCATCATAGGAACCGCTAATTTCATCAGCTCTGAGGGTTGAAAGCGGGTAATACCTAAATCTAACCAGCGTTGAGCGCCTTTAGAGCTTACACCAAATAGTAGTACTCCAACTAGCATGAGTAACCCTAGGCAATACATGGGAATGACTAAGCGTTTTAACGTAGCGGGGGGGATTTGCGCTAAAACAAACATTCCAATAATTGCACCTGCCATGCGGGTTACATGGCGGATCATCATAGCCGAGTCTTGGCCAGAGGCACTATAAACGATAGTGATGCTGCCAGCCATCATCAGTAATAAAGCAATTAAAAGTGGCAAGTCGATATGCAGGCGTAGCCAAATAGAACGCTTATTATGTAAAGCCGTCATGGTACTTTACTCCCTGAGGATTGAATTGGGTTAGCTGCAAAATAATAATCCATTAATTGACGGGCAATCGGCGCACCTACTGAGCTTCCGCCACCGGTATTTTCTACCACAATAGAGACCACTATTTGTGGGTTGTTGTAGGGAGCAAAACCGACGTAAATGGCGTTATCACGTTGGCGCTCTTTAAGTGCATCGGCATCGTAACGCTCGCCTTGAGCAATACTGACTACTTGGGCTGTACCGGTTTTACCTGCTGGATCGTAGGTAGCGCCTTTAAACGCACGATGGGCAGTTCCGGTGGTTTTTTTAACGGTGTTATGCATGGCATCAATCGCGATGCGCCAGTTATCTTCATTATTGAGTACAACAGGTGGCTTTTCTTCATTATTGAGCTGAGTAATTTGATCTTCTTTTTTAGCAACTTGCACTAAATGAGGAGGGTGATTTATCCCTCTGTTAACTAAAATATTAGTGGCATTCGCTATTTGAATGGGGGTGGCAGTCCAATAACCTTGGCCAATTCCTACAGAAATAGTATCGCCACGCCACCACGACTCTTTAAAACGATCTTCTTTCCACTCTTTTGAGGGTAAAATAGCGGTTGTTTCTTCATGAATATCAATACCGGATAACTCACCAAAGCCAAAGCGAGCCATAAAGTTACTTATTTTGGTGATCCCCATACGATAGGCTGCGTCATAAAAGTAGGTATCGCATGACTCTTCTATTGCCTTGTAAACATCAACATGGCCATGGCCCCAACGTCGCCAATCTCGCCATCTATGCTCTACGTTTGGTATTTGAAAAAAGCCTGGATCCCACATGGTGGTGGTTTCTTGCACTATGTTTTCTTCTAATGCCAAAATAGCCATGTGCGGCTTAATAGTCGATGCTGGTGCATAGCGTCCTTGAGTGGTACGGTTTATAAGTGGGCGATCTGGATTAAGTAGGGCTTTGTAGTCTTTACTGCTAATACCGTGCACAAATAAATTGGGGTCATAACTTGGGTTTGAATAAAGCGCTAGAACACCGCCATCTTTTGCATCCATTACCACAATAGCGCCGCGCATATCTTTAAGTGCATGTTGGGCTATTTGTTGTAAACCAATGTCGAGAGTAAGTACTAAGTCGTCACCCGGCTGCGGTGGATCCATGTTTAAGGTGCGAATAATACGGCCACGGTTGTTTACTTCAACCCGCTGTGAGCCGACTTGTCCATGTAGTAATGGCTCGTAATACTTTTCGATACCCAGTTTACCAATATCATGCGTGGCTCGGTAGTTTGTGGCTTCATCTTGTTGTTCAAGCTTATTTAATTCTTTTCTATTGAGCTTTGCAACATAGCCTAATGCATGGGTTAAAGTATCGCCAAAGGGATAATATCTCGCTAGGCGCGCTTCAATACTAAACCCTGGAAATTTATGTTGGTTTACTGAAAACATCGCTACTTCGTTTTCATTTAAACGGGCTTTGAGGACTTGGCTTTTAAAACGTCGAGTATGTTTTATATCATCAAGAAAGTCAGCTTGTTGTTGCTCGGTTATTTCAATGATTTTGCTGATAGACTTCAAAGAGGCGGTTAAATCATCAACTTCTTCGGGGATCACTTCAAGGTTATAAACGGGCTTATTTTCGGCCAGTAAAACACCGTTGCGGTCATAAATAAGTCCGCGATTAGGTGCAATAGGGATTACTTTTATGCGGTTGTCATTAGAGCGAGTTTGGTAATCTTGGTGGTCGTCAACTTGAATGGTGTACAAGTTAGACAATAATATGGCTACTAAGGCTAAGATAAAAATAAAACCCACAAATGCACGCCGAGCAAATAAATTAGCTTCTGCTGAGTGGTCGCGAATAGTGGGTCTTCGTTTTAGCATGGCAAGAAACTACTCGCGATGATAAGGGTGGTTGTTATTTAAGCTCCAGCCTCTGTAAAGGCTTTCAGCAACAATAATGCGTACTAAAGGGTGTGGGAGCGTTAAATTTGATAACGACCATTTTTGCTCAGAGGCCGTAATACACTCGGGAGCTAAGCCTTCTGGTCCGCCAATCAGTAAACTGACATCGCGACCATCAAGTTGCCACTTTTCCATGTTTTTCGCTAGCTGGTGAGTATCCAGTGCTTTACCGGTTACTTCTAGTGTGACAATACGATTGCCTTTAGGTATAGCGGCTAAGGTTTTTTCACCTTCAATGTGCAAAATACGCTTTATATCTGCGTTTTTGCCACGTTTACCTGCAGGTATTTCGATTAGTTCCAGTGCCATATCTTTGGGAAAGCGGCGCTGATATTCTGCAAAACCTGTTTCTACCCATGCTGGCATTTTTGTACCAACAGCAATCATTTGTATTTTCACGACGTTACTTCCAAGCGTTGTCTAAAATAGGGAGCTATTAGCCCCAAAGCTTTTCTAGATCGTAATAGCTACGTGCTTGATCTTGCATAACGTGAACAATCACATCACCTAAATCAACTAATGCCCATTCGCCATCGCTTTGGCCTTCGTAGCCTAATGGCTCTTCACCAGCGTGACGAGCTTCTTTTGCTAAGTTATCAGCAATTGACAATACATGACGTCTTGATGTGCCTGAACATACAATCATGTAATCGGTTACGTCTGAAGTGCCAGTTACGTCAAGTTGAATCACATCACGTGCTTTCATATCGTCAATTTTGTCTAGTGCAAAAGCGAGTAGTTGTTTCGAATCCAAGGTTTTGTCTCAATTTAAAATTTAATAGCGGTTATTTTAACACGCTGAGGGGTTTATACCAATCACTCTTGATAAAGCTGGTGCTGCTCAATATAGTGACTCACGGTGTCGGGTAATAGTTCACTCTTTTTAATACTTTTTTTAAGAGCTTGACGGATAGTGCTGGATGCAGCATCCAGTTGCTTACCTTCTAAAAAGTAAAGGTGTCCGCCATTTTTTTCGTTCAGTAGTGAAATATCGTTGCTCATAGCCTGCTGTTTGTAGTTTTTAAGTTCACCTTGTACATCACAGTTTTGACCTGGGCGTTGATACACCACTATATGGCATAGACTCGTTATTGTTTGCCACTGATACCATTTATCAAGGTTGTTGAATGAGTCCATTCCAATCAAAAATAGAATCGGGGTATCGGGATTTTCTGCTCTTAGCTCTTGCAAGCTTAATAAAGAATACGACGGGCCGCTGCGTTTTAGTTCTCGTAAATCAAGCTTAAACTGCGAATATGGTTTAATTGCGGTTTTAAGCATTTCAATACGATGCTCGGTGCTGATCCCCGGTGCCGCTTTGTGTGCGGGTATTGCACAGGGCATAAAATAGAGTGAGTGTAATTTAAAGGTCGCAACGCATTGCTGCGCCATATTAAGGTGCCCAAAATGAATGGGGTCAAAAGTGCCACCAAAAATTGCAATCATGGTATTTTTCCTTTACTGACGGTTAGTATGACACGGCAGTGGAATATCGAGCGGCTGGCAAAATTTAATACAAATATGTGCTAATGCTTGATAGGGGGCAATTAATACACCTTGTTTGTAGCTTGCATCAAATAATGCCAGTTCACTGCTAATACTTTCAAGGGTGTGAATATTTAGTCTGTTTATCGCTGTTTGTACCGGCGCTTGCTGATTTTTCCAAATCGCTTTTTGTTTAAACAGGGTCGCTAATGACTCACCTTGCAATAACCCTTGTTGTACACTGATTAAGGTATTTAAATCTTTATTGATGGCCCATAAAATACTCACTACTTCAGTGTTATCACTGGCAAGCTTATTTAATACTTTTATTGCTTGTGTAGTATGGCCGTTTAACAGGGCATCACTTAAATCAAAAATATCGAATTTAGATTGGTTTAGTAGCCCTTGCATTACCAGTTGTTGGGTAATGAGAGCGTCACCATGTATTAGTGACAGCTTTTCAAGCTCTTGGAAACAAGCCAGTAAATTGCCTTCAGTGGCATTAATTAAACTGAGCTTAGCCTCGTTTTGTAAATTAAGTGACAAGCGTTGGCATTGTTCATCAAGCCAACGTTTTAAGTGATTACCACTAAGCGGATAGCAGGGTACAAATAACCCTTGCTTATCGAGTGCTTTAAACCACGCACCGCGTTGCACATCTTGGCTTGCTTTGGCGCCTTTAACAATTAAAATGGTGTCAGGGTTTTCAAGTTCAACAACCTTTTTAAAGGTGTTAGCACCGGGTGTACCAGGTTTTTGCTGGTTTAAGTCAAGCTCAATAATTGTACGCGCACTAAATAACGACATACTTTGGTATTGCGCTATGATTTCCTGCCAATCAAAGCCTTGGGCTAAAGTGAATTTAATTACTTCATCAAAACCTTGCGCTTTTGCGCTATCGCGTATGAGCTGTACACATTGCGCTTCTTGAAAAGGCTCTTCACCAAAAACCAAATAAAAAGGTTTTAACCCCTTTTTTAATTCGCTAGGCAGCTGATTTGCATAACAACGCATTATAGTTGCGACAACTCTCTAACAATTCGACGACTCGCTTGCTGGCGAATTTCGCTGATCAGCAGTTCAAGCTCTTTTGCTTTAGCTAGTGCGTTGTCAGGATCATCTTGGTAATTACGGTAAAGCTCAAAACGTTTTTCAATGGCTTCTTGTTTTGGGCGTTTTACAACATAACTCACACTGTATGCCAGTTCATATTCAGCTACTTGTCCGTTTTGAAACAACGACAAGGTTTGGCGCTCTAGCTGCTCTTTAAATAAATAAAGTTGCGCAGACTGTTTACTCGCAGGGACTAAAGTGACATCGCTCATAGCCAGTTCTGTTTGCAAATAGCTAAACAACGCTGATTTTTGATCATCACCCACCAAGGTTAGCTGTTTTAAATCATTGGGTAGGCTTGATGCTTTTTTAAGGTGAAAGCCACAGCTCGATAACAAAAAACAGACTAGCACTAAGGCTAGTCCGTTTTTAATGGCATTTAAAGTAGCCATATTAGTTAGCTACCACGTTAAGCAATTTACCTGGTACATAAATTACTTTGCGGATTGTTGCACCATCAGTAAATTTAGTGACGTTAGATTCTGCAAACGCGAGTGCTTCTACTTGCTCTTGCGTTGCATCAGCTGCAACCGTTAGTTTTGCACGTAATTTACCGTTTACTTGTACGATGATTAATTTTTCATCTTCAACTAGGGCAGATTCGTCAACTTTTGGCCATGCGGCATCTAAAATATCACCTTCTTTACCTAGCTCTTGCCATAACTGATGCGATAAATGCGGTGTTATTGGTGCTAGCATAATAAGTAATGCTTCTAATGCCTCGTTAGCAATGGCAACATCTTGAGTGTCGTTTAATGGCGCTTTTAATAACTTATTAGACAGCTCCATGATTGCGGCAATCGCAGTGTTGAATGTTTGACGACGTTCAACATCATCGCTCACTTTTGCAATGGCTTTATGTAGCTCACGGCGAAGTACTTTTTGTGGGTTAGTAAGCGACGATTTATCAAGTGCTTGGAAGCCAACCGTTTTAACATCTACCGCGTATTTCCATACACGTTTTAAGAAACGGTGTGCGCCTTCAACCCCTGAATCTGACCATTCAAGCGTTTGCTCCGGTGGTGCAGTAAACATCATAAATAAACGCACGGTATCTGCACCGTATTGAGCAATTACTTCTTGTGGGTCTATGCCGTTATTTTTCGACTTAGACATTTTGCTCATGCCAGATGAGAACACAGGTTCACCATCTTCTTTGTGCCATGCCTTGGTTACACGGCCTTTATCGTCGGTTTCGGTATTTACATCACTTGGCGAAATCCATACATCGCCGCCTTTTTCATCTTTACGATAAAATGTTTCGGCAAGTACCATACCTTGACAAAGTAAGCGGTCGAATGGCTCGTCTGAATTTACTAAACCAAAGTCACGTAGTAATTTATGGAAAAAGCGCGAGTACAATAAGTGTAAAATTGCGTGCTCAATACCACCAATGTATTGGTTTACTGGTAACCAATAGTTAGCTGCCGCTGGATCTAACATACCCTCGTCATGGCGCGGGCTACAGTAGCGAGCGTAATACCATGATGACTCCATAAAGGTGTCAAAAGTATCAGTTTCATGAGTGGCAGGTACACCATTTACAGTTGTTTTAGCCCATTCTGGGTCAGCTTTAATTGGTGAGGTAACGCCATTCATTACCACATCTTCTGGTAAACGCACCGGTAGCATATCTTCAGTGGCAGCAAGTTCGTTGCCGTTTTCATCACTCAGCATTGGAATTGGCGAACCCCAATAACGTTGACGGCTAACACCCCAATCGCGAAGACGGAAGTTTACTTTACGCTCTCCCACACCTAATGCTTCTAGTTTGTCGGCAACAGTGTTAAAGGCGTTTTCAAAATCAAGGCCATCAAATTCACCTGAGTTTACTAATACCCCTTTTTCGGTGAATGCTTCTTGGGCTAGGTTTACTTCAAGCTCAGAGCCTTCAACTGGCGCAATAACTTGTTTAATATCGAGGCCGTAAGCTGTTGCAAATTCAAAGTCACGTTGGTCGTGCGCAGGTACTGCCATTACTGCACCTGAGCCGTAATGCATTAATACAAAGTTAGCAACCCAAATTGGTAGTTGCTCGCCCGTTAATGGGTGAGTGGCGTAAAAGCCTGTTGCAATACCTTTTTTCTCCATAGTTGCCATGTCTGCTTCAGCAACTTTGGTGTTTTTGCATTCTTCAACAAACATTGCAATCGCGTCGCTATTTTTAGCCGCTTCTTGTGCAATAGGGTGGCCACCGGCAACAGCTAGGTATGTTACGCCCATAAATGTATCTGGGCGTGTTGTGTATACGCTAAATTTTTCGTTGTTATCGGTACGCGTAAATTCTATGTCTAAGCCTTCAGAACGACCAATCCAGTTGCGCTGCATGGTTTTAACTTGTTCAGGCCAGTCTTCTAATTTGTCTAAATCGTCTAATAGCTCTTGTGCGTAGTCGGTAATTTTAATAAACCACTGTGGAATTTCTTTTTGTTCCACTACCGCACCTGAGCGCCAACCGCGGCCGTCAATTACTTGCTCGTTAGCTAGTACAGTTTGATCGACCGGATCCCAGTTAACCGTTGACATTTTTTTGTACACTAGGCCTTTTTCGTAAAGCTTAGTGAAAAACCATTGTTCCCATTTGTAATATTCTGGGTGGCAAGTCGCAATCTCGCGATCCCAATCGTAACCAAAACCTAATTGCTTAAGTTGGTTACGCATGTAGTCAATATTTTCGTAAGTCCACTTTGCAGGAGCTGTTTTATTTTTAATAGCCGCGTTTTCTGCAGGTAAACCAAACGCATCCCAACCCATAGGCTGCATTACGTTTTTGCCTTGCAAGCGCTGGAAGCGAGAAACCACGTCACCAATGGTATAGTTACGCACATGACCCATATGCAGTCGACCACTTGGGTAGGGAAACATTGAGAGGCAATAGTATTTTTCTTTGCTCTCATCTTCTGTGGCTTTAAATACTTGGTTTTCTTCCCAGTAGCGTTGGACTTTTGACTCTATGTCTTGTGGGTTATATTGCTCTTGCATTTACGTTTCCAAACTTCTTGCATACTAATAAAAAATTGTCGATAGGATACCCCAAATAAAGCGCTATTCACAGCGTCAAAGCGGCGCTTTTTGTAAATTTGCGAGTAAATTAGTTTTCAGTACAGGTTAACCTATACTTATCTATGGTATAGAGTAAATCAGTAGACGTTTTCAAGGAGTATAAAATGGCAGATTACAGAACATGGCTTAGTGGATTAACCGATTGGTTAAAAGATGTGAAAGAGCATGAAGTTAAAGCCGCAGTAAAGCGATTTATTGAATCTGAGCAGGCACTTAAAGATTTAGGTGAAGAAAAATACCAGCTTTATCGTAATTACTTAATGCGTGACATTTCTCACCTACAAGAAAATAATAGCTACTATAATTCGCTTGCATGGCAGGAGCTTAAAGAGTCATTGTGGTTTGAGCTTTCTCACATTGAAGACAAAACACAGCTTGAATGGCAGTCATTAAGTGAAGATTTTAAGCATAATGGTGTTTATCACGCAGGTGAATGGATAGCCATGGGCACATTAGTATGTAAGAATTGCAACCATAGTTATGATGTTTACCATGCAACGCAAATTATTCCTTGCACGCAGTGTGATGGCATCTATTTTAGCCGCCAGGCTTTACAACCCTAAATATAAGTATTGAGTGGCTGTAGGCCACTCAATATGCCCAAATCTAGCAATTAAGCTGGTAAAAAAAGAAGTTAGAATGACGAAAAAACTGCTGCCACTACCCGTATCAAATCTTGCACCGAGTATTTCTTCGAGCCATGTAAACACTTGCATGAGCAATCCATACCCTGAGCAACTTACCTTTATAGGCCAACAACGCGCGCAAAGTGCATTGGACTTCTCTTTAGGAATGGACCTACCCGGTTATAATGTTTATGTAATGGGAGAGGCGGCACACGGGCGTTTTACCTTAGTAAAAGACAAATTAAAACAACACGCTAAAGAGCGCACAACACCGTATGAATGGCTGTATGTTAATAACTACGACGATCACCGTGAGCCTATTGCGTTATTTATGCATGCAGGGCAAAGCAAACAATTAGCCGATGACATTGACTCATTTATTGATGAAGTACTCGACACCTTTCCTGCTGCATTTGATAATCCAGCTTATCAGCGCAAGAAAAAATCGATAGACCGTGAGTTTAACGATGCTTACGACGGCGCCATTACCGCAGTAGAAATAGCCGCGCTTGAGCAAAGTGTGGCACTAATTGAAGAAAAAGGCGTAGTCGGCTTTGCCCCGCTGATTGATGGCAAGCAACTTACCGATAATGAATTTTCTGATTTGGAAGATGATTTACGCGAAATGTTTTTTGAGCGTATAGAAAAATTAGAAGATGCTCTCATTGAAGCGCTTATTGAGTTACCGCGCTGGAAACGTGAATCTAAAGAAAAGCTTCGCAATCTTAAAAAGTCTACCGCTGAGCAAGCCACTAAACCGTTATTAAAAGATTTAGAACATAAATACGCCAGCCATATTGGTGTGCTGCGTTATTTAAAAGATATACGTGTAGAAATTATTGATGCCGTGCTTGAATGGCTTGATGATGAAGGTGAAAGCGAAGAAAACAAAGAAGACTTTGACCGTAAAGGTATGCTTACCGACTTTTTTGCACCTAATATTTTAGTTGAATACAAAGAAGGCGATGCAGCACCGGTTGTTTACGAGCCAAACCCAACTTTTGGTAATATTTTTGGCAAAATTGAATACGCCACATCGCAAGGGTCGTTAATTACCAGCTATCGCTCAATTCAGCCAGGTGCATTGCACCGCGCGAATGGCGGCTATTTAATTATGGATGCTGAAAAAGTAATGGCTCAACCCCAAGTGTGGGATGGGCTAAAGCTGTCGCTAAAAACCCATCAAATTAAAAATGACTTACCTTATCAAGACAGTGTCGTTGGTAGTAGCTTTACGCTTCGACCGCAGTTAATACCGCTTGATGTGAAAATTATTTTACTCGGCTCACGTGAACTTTATTACACCATCGGTGAATACGACGAGGAATTTGCTGAGTTATTTAGAGTACTTGCCGATTTTGATTATTACTTACCAAGTAGCGATAAGCTGCAGTATCAGTTTATTACTAAAGTCAGTGATTACTGCGAGCAAACATTAAAGTGCACGTTAAACGAAGCCGCAATGGTGCGATTACTTAAATTTAGTTATCGCCAAGCAGAGCACCATAATAAGTTATCAGCACGTTTTGCTGATGTGTTAGAGCTTGTGGCTGAGGCTAGTTTTTACGCTAAGCAAGACAAGCTTACGGTGATTGATGCACGCCATATTGACGAAGCTATACAAGGCAAGCAGTACCGTACGGGGCAAATTAGCGAAAACATGCTCAGCGATATAAAGGAAGGGCATACTTTAATAGCTACTGAAGGCCAAGCCGTAGGTAAAGTAAATGGTTTGACTGTACTGCACATTGGTGACACCTCATTTGGCACACCTGCACGTATTACTGCTACCGTTTATGCCGGCGCTGACGGCGTAATTGATGTGGAACGCGAAGCTGAGTTGGGTAAAGCAATTCACTCAAAAGGGGTAATGCTGCTTACCGGGTATTTAGGTAACAAATACGCGCAACACTTTAGCTTAACACTCAGTGCGAATATCGCTATTGAACAAAGTTATGGCTACATAGATGGTGATAGCGCCTCTCTTGCTGAACTTTGTGCGCTCATTTCGGCCATTACGAGCTTACCTATCAGTCAGTCTATAGCACTAACTGGTTCAATTAACCAACATGGTGATGTGCAGGCCATTGGTGGTGTAAACGAGAAAACAGAAGGCTTCTTTAAGCTATGTAAAATGCGCGGCTTAACGGGTGAGCAAGGGGTTATTATTCCTAAATCGAACCAAGTTAATTTGGTGCTTGATGACGAAATACTCAATGCCGTTGAGTTAGGTAAGTTTAATATTTATGCTGTGGAAACCGTTGACCAAGCACTAAACTTATTAATGGATATCGAAGCGGGTGATATGGTTGATGAACACTACCCAGAAGATTCGGTTAATGGCATCGCATTAGCGCGATTAAAAGACATTGCTGATATTGTTAATGGCGATAACAGCGACGAAAAAGACCACGACACAGAAGATGAAAAAGGGGAGTTATGATCAATATAATTTTACTGATTGTTATCGCTATTTTTTGCGTTTTAATTTTTAAAAACAGTAAAAAAGCCAAACAGCAAGCAATCGCAAACGCACAGATTGAAAGTGATTATTTAATTGCCAATGTAAAAACTGAAGGCGTACATGAAACCGCATCTGGCTTGCAATATAAAATAATCCATAAAGGACAGAGTGAAAATACACCTAGCCCAACGAGTATGGTTAAAGTGCATTATCATGGCACTTTAATCGACGGCACTGTATTTGACAGCTCAGTGGAGCGCAAAACTCCGATTAGCTTTGGCTTGCACCAAGTTATAAAAGGCTGGACAGAAGGTCTGCAACTGATGAGCCCGGGGGATAAATTTCAGTTTTATATACCGCATCAGCTCGCCTATGGTGAAAAGCGAGTAGGGAGTATTCCTCCTGCATCATTGCTTATTTTTGAAGTGGAATTACTGGCTATTGAGTCGTAATTTTAAAGTAAAAAACACTTTAAGCCTTACCTTAATCAAGTAGGGCTTTTTATTTGCTCTCATTAGCCAATCCTACTCAAGAATTTAAAATATCAGTCGATACCTAAAATAGTGACAAGTTTATTTTAGGGATAAAATAATGAAGATTTCAACCGCCTCAATTCAATATCAAGCATCTAATTATAACAATCAGGCTTTAGTAGAAACAGAGCCGCAACCTAAAGATGATGAATCACAAGAACAACCTGACTATGTTTTATCAGAGTGTTTAGATGCGAAGGTTCAAAAATACAGCGAAGATAACGCAACATTTGCTGAGCAATATCAAAATCTAGAAAAGGCTTATACCCAAACCACCTCAAGATGCGAGTTTCAGTTGGAATTAAAAGTGATTTAGGCAAGGCATTGATTGCAAATAATAGTGGTTCTATTGTTAAAATCAATAACGCAGTGTAAATCGCTTTTAAACCAACCCCTTGGGCGTTTCACAGGCACTTACTCTCATCGTTGTTACTTCTTAAAAGGGACGGCCATTCTTGCAAAATAACGCCTTGATATTAAGCCCCTGTGAAGCGCTGAATTCTGTATCTTGAGGTGGCTTGGGTATAGATATTCACCCAGCAAGTAGTTGCATTACAAGAACAAGTAAATAAGCTTAAGCAGAGTACGGTACAACGGAGTTTAACCATTGATAATAGCCAATATGGGCCAGCTGAAGAGGTCTATCAGTTGACTATGGATGCTGAGCATATGGGAGCTAAAAAGTATAAAACCGAGCAACAACAAGAAGAGATAAATAGATTGGAGCTGCAACTTAGTGAGGTAAAGTCTCAGCAGGCAGCAATAAAACAACAAATTATTGAGCTAGTAATCAACGAAATGAAAAGGCGAGGCGACGACTTCACTGTTTAACCTTGTAATGTACGCAGAGAAGTTAGTTTTTAAACTCAATTTTTTCTACCTCAAACCTAAATTCCCCCGCCTGCTTACCAGCAATCATAAAGCCAAGCTGCTTTATCTCTTTGAAGCTAATTGTAGGCTGTTGTTCAAGTAAACGGCCGCGAAAAGTAAGCTGAAAATCTTCAGGTAAAAACTCAATATTAAGCCACTCACTTTTCGTGGTACTGAACGAATGTGTATAAGCCGCCCCATCCATGTACTCATTAGTTCTTAAACGTAATTGGTAGGTTTGACCATCGCCCTTAACACGCAGCACTATTTTTGTAATATTTTGGTTTTTTACATCCAACGGTGTTCTTATTGAAGCAAATCCTCCATTGTTTGCAAGCGATACGTTGCCTGTAAACACTAAATTGCCGTCATTTTGTAAAACCTGACTATTAGAAATACCACCCATCACCGAATCATTAACCACATCCCAGCGAGCATTGGCGTTTGCCTCGGTGGTGACAAACAGTAAATTAAAAACAAAAAGTGATGAGAGTTGTTTGATGTTCATGAGTAATTCCTTAAAACCATTATTAACAATAATACGTTTTGATGTAATAATTGTTCACATAATTATTTTAATACTGGGATAAGGCAATCCTTAATTAAAATATCAGCTAAATTAAAGATGTCATAGAGCATAAGGATATAAATTTATATGACAAAAAAGCCTGTGATTCTCGTTATCATAGCATTTATTGTTATGATGCTCGGCCCTGTTGGTCTTTATGAGTGGTACACTTCAATCGACCCCTCCTTTATCCCTAACCGTTTTTATGACTTTTTAAGTTTTTGGGTTTTAGGCTTTATTACTATTTCTTTAGTGTGTGCCTTTCTATTTCATTTAATAAAAACGCCAAATGCAAAAGAAGAGTTTAATACTCACTTTGATCAAGAAGGGGTTATCCTTAAATATTTAAGTATCATTATGATACCTATTTTGCTGTATGCATATCTTTGGGCTGTCATTTGTGCGCCGATTCAACTATGGGCGCATTATCATTTAGGCGATTATTGGTCTGAAGAATATATCTTAGTTGAGTCTGAAGCTTGTTATAGCGATTATGAGCCGAATTGCGTTCGTTTACTCTTTGCAGATATATCTACAAACAAACAGCATACCATCAGGTGGTATTTAGATAAGCACAAGCTTTTAAAACTTAAAAATACAAAAGTGAACTTAGTCGGCGAAAAAAGTTACTTTGGCTATCTTGTTAACGAAATACAATGGTAAAAACGAAAGAGAATTAAATGGACACTAATAATTTTAACGAGAGTATAAAAGGCTTTTTTTGGGGAGTTGGGTTTGTAATAGCAATGCTTGGCGGCATTAGTGCGTTCGCCCTTACAATCGCCGCTGATGTTGACAGTGGATTTAAAACAATGGTTTCTAATAAAGCATTAGAAACAAGTGATGAATTTAACAATGACTATAATCTAACTCTTTCTGCAATATATAAAGAAAATGGTCAAGTAAGAATCGCGGCTGAATTAAAAAATATTACTAACGAGAGCATTTATACGGGAACCGTTATTGCTTCAACATTTGACAAAAGTGGCAAGTTTGTTGGTAATTGTGTAGGCAAAAGCACAGACAGCTTCTTAGAACCTAGCGAAGTTAGCTATGTTGACATTAAGTGCAATTTATTTAGATCACAAGCAAGTAAAGTTCACTCGACAAAGCTTAAAATTAAGTGGTTTTAGGGTAAGTTTAAATAAAAAGAGCCATACGAAGTATGACTCTTTTTTATTTGAAATAGATGTAATAGAGTTATTTTATTGAGGCAATAAACTCTTCATCTGCATATAGGTTTGTTAGTAATTTTTGAACTAACTCTACGTAGCTTTTTTGACCATTAGGGATAGCGATCGCTCCCATAAATGAAGAGTCAAAAGTGTGTTCGGCCATGATTTCTTTTTCGAATAAGATAATATTCTCTTCTGAAACGATAAAGTTTACTTTTATAAATGAACTTCCCTCGGAGAAACCCGTAACATCAATATCTTGGTCAATTACTTTGCCAGTTACTTGCTTTTTAGCAACACCAGACCAAAGCTTGGCTAACTTAAGCTCTTGCAACAAAGCATTTTCAATATATTTACCATAACTGTTGCCTACAGATGAAATAAGAGGTGAGCCTCTAAGTGAAATTTTATTTAGTTTCTTTTCAGATTTAATTGTGCCAACAGATAGAGGGGAAACCGTTTCTTGCTTTAATTTTGAAACGTTACCAATGTCTGCACTATAAGGAGGCACTTGAATTGTACATGCACTTAAGAATAAAACCCCGATTAATCCTATTGAACTTCTATACTTCATTTTAATTCTTTCCTTACTCATAGTTTTGACTGCTCTAACTCTACAACTAGTTTGTTAAGTGCTTCTTCTGTTGCACGCTTTGCTGATAAAGAAAAGTCGTTTTTAAACTCATCAAATTCAGCTTTGCCAAAACCTTTAACTTCAGTATTCCATGCTATATCGCCATTGTTATTTAAAGTTTTACAGTTTAACGTGAAAGTAAACTCTGTAGGTGGCCATGTAAATAAACTATCTGAACTAGATTCAGTTGTTATTGTAGGTATAAATACATATTCAATTTTATTGTCTTGTAAAAATGTATTATCAGTTAATGATTCAAGCCTATAAACGTTTTCAAATTTATTAGAAAGTACAGTATATAATGCAGCTTCTGTGTCTTTATAAGGTTTGTAACTAACATTATCGCCACCACCGCCAGGTGTTTTTACTTGTTTTTTAATATCATCTTCAGAAATATAATAACCTACAACAGATATTGATTTATTTTCTGAAAGCTGAAGTTTTTCAGTGTCTGGATTTAAACTTATCTGGTGGGCACAGCCACTTAAAACAAGTACCGAAAACAAGAAAAACATGTTAGTTAATAACTTCAAAATATACTCCATATATTTAATTTTTAAAGAAAAAGTAGTTTCATCGATAATATATGTTTTGTAGTTGCATTGTAAATAATGTTAACTTTATATTTGTAAATGGTTGTAACTTTTGTATCTAATAATTTTTGGTTTTGAGGTGTTTTTATTTTAAATAGAGATGAGTTCGCTTGAGCAAAAATTAAAAAGCGCGTAATTTAACCGCGTTACCTATTTTAATAACAAGTATAATAATGAAAGCACAAGAATTAGAACAATTAGCGTTATCTAAAGCCGAAACCCGAGAAGTGATCACGCCGTATGCCTTTAAGGTTGATAATGCTTTACTTGGCTTGCCTTTGGCTTCGCCGACTCGGCGAGCATTAGCTATGATTATCGATGTAGCATTAATATTCTTAGCTGCAAAGATCAGTGCGACAATTATTGCATTCGTTGCTGCTATGGCGTTTTACAAAGGAACGGCGCAGCAATACCTTCCTAAAATGTCGAATGTGTGGCGAAGAATATTAAAAATAGTAGCAGCAAGTATTTTATTTGTAAGTGCTCTTGCTGTGCTTTCAATTGGCATAGATTACTTAGAAGGCGCTGACCCTGATCAAGGCTTAACTGTTCAAGGCTTAAAAATACAGGATGACATTCAGCTTACTTCCACAGAAAAAAAGCAGGTAAATGCTTACTTAGTGCAAACAGCCGACGAAAGCTGTGAGCAATCTTGTCAACAAAATGCACTTGATAACTTGATAGGGCAAGTACCCAAATTAGCCGAAATGGACGACCTACAAAACCCACAACTTGCTAAAGCATTTTTACAATTATTAGTGCTAGGTGAAAATAACGGATTAAAGCTTGCGCAGTTAACAGAAGATAAACCCGCACAAACAACCACACACAGTATTTTGCAGTGGGGCAAAGGTATTATTCAAGATTTAGGTTTGGGTTTTGGCTGGGCGGCTGTGTACTTCACACTGTTTTCTTTATTATGGCGCGGTCAAACCCCTGGTAAAAAGCTTTGTAATACTCGAGTGGTTGCATTAAGTGGTGAATCACTGGGTTTACTTGATTGTTTTGGCCGATACGGCGGTTACGGTGCCGGTTTTGCCACTGGTTTATTAGGTTTTTTACAAGTTTACTGGGATCCAAACAGGCAAGCCATTCAAGATAAAATATCAGCCACTGTGGTTATTCAAGGGAGTGTTAACCAAGTTGTCAATGTGCAAACTATAGAAGAGACTGTTAAAAGTTAACTTTGCTCTTATTACAAGGATGGTTATGAAAGCTTTATTAATTGTATTTGTTAATCTGTATTTTATTACGGTTTCGTATGCGTCAGAAGATATTATATTAGCAAAAGCGCATCAGCTTAAGTCTGTTATTTTAGATGAACAACGCAGCTTCAGCGTTTATTTACCGCCAAACTATAATGAAAACCCTGATAAAGAATATCCAGTTATTTATTTGCTCGATGGTGACCAAACACAGCTAAAAGCTGTCGCCGGGCTAGTAGAGGCACTTAGTACAGAACGGCTAGAGCAGCAAATACAACAGGCAATTATAGTAGCCATTCCAAATAGTAAAAATACGATAAGAGAACGTGACTTTACCCCAACCAATGTCGATTGGACATTTAACGGTAAACTCCTAGAAAGGTTTGAAAATATTGGTAACGCCGCAAACTACAGCGCCTTTTTTGAAAAAGAACTTATTCCACTCATTAATAAAAATTACCGAACATCAACTAAACGCGTATTAATTGGCGAGTCTTTTGGTGGCTTGTTTGCAAACTATGTATTGCTTACCAATCATACGCTATTTACAGACTACTTAATAATTGATGCAACTTACCTTTGGGATAATAACTATCTCAATCGATATTTTGATAAGAAGCAATTTGTAAACAAGCAGCTTAACGGTAATGTGTATTTTACCTTTGCAAATAACGGCGAAGCGTTTGGTGAGATTGGTAAAACAAATTATCAATGGGGCTTAGCATTTGTTGAAAAGCTAAAAGCGCACTCGAGCGATAATTTAAATATAAATCAACGTTACTTTGAAGATGAAACTCATGGCACAGTCGCTGCACTTAGTTGGTATTATGGGTTAAAAAGCATACTTAAAAGATAATTTTATCATTGAAGTTGAATGGGAGTTTAATTGCTAAACATAAAGCACAAAGAGTTTCATAAAAGTTTTTTATATCTATTAATTATATTCGTACTAATGAGCTATTTAGTATTGCTCATTGGATGGTACGAGTTTAACGATCCTGCTCTTATTGCTAATGAGCGATTACATTTTATAGAGCTAGTAGTGCTACCTATATTAACCATGGCAGTGATATATACATTATTTAAAAAGTATAGGTGTGATCACAACTTTAATTATTTAATAACTCGTCACTTTTTTAAAGGTAGTAGGCTAGTAAAAGGGTTCTTGATAATAATGTACCCTTGTTTAATCTATATGGCGTTGTGGAAATTTAGCGTAGTTCCCATTATGTATTATGCTGAAAATAATTTAGGCGAACTGTGGTCTGAAGAATATTTTTTAACTGATGTAACTACATGTATTATAAATGATCAGCAGCAATGTATAACATTAAACATTGCTGATTTATCCACTGGTGAAGAGCATTCGTTTAGATGGTACATAGATACGGACGAGCTACAAACACTTAAAAACAAAAAAATAAATTTAGTCGGTGAAAAAAGTTACTTTGGCTATCTTGTTAACGAAATACAATGGTAAAAACGAAAGGGAATTAAATGAAAAGTAATAATTTTAATGAGAGCATAAAAGGCTTTTTTTGGGGTATTGGATTTGTAATAGCTGTACTTGGCGGCATCAGTGCGTTCGCCTTGACAATCGCCGCTGATGTTGACAGTGGATTTAAAACAATGGTTTCTAATAAAGCATTAGAAACAAGTGATGAATTTAACAATGACTATAATCTAACTCTTTCTGAAATATACAAACAAAATGGTCAAGTAAGAATCGCAGCTGAATTAAAAAATATTACTAACGAGAGCATTTATACGGGAACCGTTATTGCTTCTACATTTGACGAAAGTGGTAAGTTTATTGGTAACTGTGTAGGCAAAAGCACAGACAGCTTTCTAGAACCTAGTGAAGTTAGCTATGTTGACATTAAATGCAATTTATTTAGATCACAAGCTAGTAAAGTTCACTCGACAAAGCTTAAAATTAAGTGGTTCTAGGGGAAGGTGGGTAAAACAAGATATGTTAATTAAAGTTATTGAAAACGGCTCACTATGGTATTTATTAAAAGATAATAAAAGTTACTATATCTCTCAGCTCAGCGGCTACATGCATTCAGAAACCACTGCAACGTATCGGCTACTCAGTGAAGAGGTAGACAGCTACCTAAAGTTTGGGAATAAAGCTTTATCTAGAACGATTAATTATTTTAGTAATATTGGCAACTATAGCGCTTTACCTATTGAGAGAATGGTTAGTAAAGATACTATAGATAAAATCCGTGCTGTAATTGATCAAAAAAAACTGATAAACAAACAGTTATAAAAGTTAAACTTTATTTTATACCCACATCAGGTGCTTATGAGTAATGCAAGTAAAGAGATTTTAAATTGTATAAAGGTAACGTCCAATCCATTTATATCGGAAGGTCGTTCCTCATTAGATTTAACTATACAAGCAATTGATAAATCGCTATTAAGTTTTTCATACGATGAAATCGTACTGACGTTAAATAAAGAGCTGATCCGTTTAAATGATATTCTTAATAGTTCGGTTGGAAGCATGCAAGCGTATGAGGTGCTCTTACCTTATAAAGATGCTCAATATAATTGTATTAAAGCAATAGAGTATTTACAGAGACGTTTTAAATAATTAGATAGTTAACTTTAAACTATAAAATTAAAAATTAGTTATTTCGTATATTTAATGCGTGTTAACAATAAAATGGAAATTTATGCCAAATAAGTTATTTAGTTGGGAGCGTGGGCGACAAAGATCAGGTTACGACAAGATGCTGCTCTGTCGTATTTTTGCTCCTTTTAAGTTTGATGTCTATTTGATTAAATTTCCACAAGGGAGTGAAATAAAACCGCATACCGATAACGTTAAAACTGGTCGGCACTTTAGGCTCAATATTATATTAAAACATGCCGTCAAGGGCGGTGAGTTTATTTGTGACAACCCAATTATAAATTACAACCGAGTTAAGCTGTTCAGGCCTGATATAGAACAGCACCAAGTATCAAAAATAGAAAAGGGCAGTCGTTATATTTTAAGCATAGGATGGATTTAAAATTAAATTTTTGTAGGTTGGGCTTTGCAAAGCTAAACCCAACAAAAATCATCTTCAGTTGCTGATAGCTAAAAGCTCTAATTTACTTCTTAAACCTAACCCCAAATCCAATCATACCCAATAACAATATAACTCCCCATACAAACCCATTGCCGTATTGGCTATACACGCTATCCCCTTGCATGAGCTTTATATTGGCTTTGAGTGTGGTAGCTTCAAACTGTGGCATAGTTTGGCGTGTTTGGCTTATGGGGTCGTATACGCCACTTATACCGTTGTTGGTTACACGTATTAGTGGACGTTGTAGTTCAAGGGCGCGCATGCGGGCAATTTGCATATGCTGGTGAGGGCCTATTGAATCACCAAACCAAGCATCATTACTCACCGTAAATAATATGTCTGAGTCGCTTTTATAATTACCCCGCACTAGATCGGCAAATACTATTTCGTAGCAAATAGCAGGCAGTAGGTTAAAGCCATTCGCACGTAAGTTATTTTGCACTTTATCACCGCGAGAGAACGATGACATAGGCAAATCAAATAACGGAGCGATGGGGCGTAGTATGTCTTCAAAGGGAACAAACTCACCAATCGGCAGTAATTGATGTTTTTGATAGCGGTTACTGTCTAAGTAACGATAGTGGCCGTGTTCATCATTTTGCTCTTTGTTACCGACCACAATTAGCGTATTGAAAATGGTTTTAGTGTCGCGTTGGTAATCGACAATACCAGTCACTAATGCAGTTTTATTGAATGAGGCGGCACTGTCTAAACCTGCTAAATATGAATCGGCAAGGGCTTCTATTTCCGGCACTGCAGCTTCAGGCCACACAATTAAATCGGCATCCCAGTGACGGCGCGTCATATCCTGATACTTACTCATGGTGGTCCAAAACTCACTGGGGTCAAAGCGCAAGTGTTGTTTTATATTACCTTGTACAAGCAGCACAGACAGGTCTTTATCGGAGTAATGGGTTGCCTTTGTAAAATGTGCGCTTGTGAAGGCAAGCAAAACCACAGCAGCGATAGCAACAGGCATTTTAAATTGTTTTTGCGTTAAGCTGTACAATGCAAAGCCTATGGCAATACATAATAGTGTGAGCCCAAATTCACCAATTAAAGGAGCAAGGGAATTCAGAGGGCTATCGGTTTGTGTATAACCAAAGCTTAACCAAGGAAAACCAGTTAACAGGTTGGCACGCAAATATTCACTAATAGCAAAACAAGGGAGTAATAGCGCTGCAAAACTTATAGAGCCGTTTGAAAAGCGAGTGGTTGCCCACAGCGCCAGCGCAGGAAATAACGCAAGGTAGCTACAAAGCAGTGCCATTAATGCAATTGAGGCGACCAGTGGCATACCGCCAAAGGTGGCGATAGAAACATGTACCCAACTTATACCTGCACCAAACCAGCCTAGGCCAAATATAAAGCCATATTTAGCCGCTGTTTTAGCATGTACTTTTCCATTGAGGTTTGCAGGAATACAAAAAAATAGCGAGCCTATGCTAAAAAATACAATCGGCCAAATACCAAAAGGGGCGTAGCTAAAAGTTAAAACAAGGCCCGCAACCAGTGCGAGCCATGCTTTTTTATCTTTTGCTAGTAGGGTGAGACTAGTTAGCAGTTTCTTCACTGTCGTTATCATCAGCCTTAGGAATGGTGACTTGCAGTTGCAATATACGACGATTATCAGAATTGGTTACTTTAAACTGAAATCCCTCTATATCGATGGTTTCGCCACGGCTCGGCATATGGCCAAAGGCGTGTAACACGGTACCACCAATAGTGTCGGCATCTTGCGAACTGTAACCTGATTTAAAATGCTCGTTAAAGTCATCTACAGGGGTCAGTGCTTGCACAACGTAAACATGTTTAGCCAGTTGTCGAATATCTTGTTGTTCTTCTTCTTCATCGTGCTCATCTTCGATTTCGCCAACAATGATCTCAAGAATATCTTCAATGGTTACTAAACCCGATACACCGCCGTATTCGTCTATCACGATTGCCATATGGTAGCGTTGCTGACGAAATTCATTAAGCAGGGTATCCACCCGTTTACTTTCAGGCACTACCATGGCAGGGCGCAAATAGTCACGTAGCGATGGTAAATGCTCATCTTTATTTAAAATGAGAGGTAATAAGTCTTTTGCGAGTAAAATCCCTTCTACATGGTCTTTATCTTCACACACTACCGGAAAACGAGAGTGGGTAGAGTCAACCATCATAGGTATGTGCTCTTCAAGCGGGCTATCAATTTCCAAAGTGACCATTTGTGAGCGCGGGATCATAATATCTCGCACTTTGAGCTCAGACACGCCAAGCACACCTTCAATCATTTCTTTGGTTTCAGGATCGATTACATCCCGCTCTTGGGCATCGGCAATTACCTCAACCAGCTCTTCTCTATTCTGGGGTTCCCCTTGCAACATCTGGGTTATACGACCCAGCCAAGTTTTGCCAGAAGAACCCTGGCTAGATTGCGAGTTATCGTCGCTCATTACGTCTAATTGCTCCGTTTATTTAAATATCGTCCCGATATGGGTCTGCTATGTTTAGTTCAGCAAGTAATTGCTTTTCTATGCTTTCCATCTCTAACGCGTCTTCACTCTTTATATGGTCAAATCCAAGTAAATGCAAGCATCCATGAATAACCATATGAGCAAAGTGGTCATGAAATGACTTTTCTTGCTCTTGCGCCTCAGCCAAAACAATGGCAGGACAAATAATTAAGTCACCCACAAGTGGGATATCAATACCCGGTGGCGCTTCAAATTCAAATGATAATACGTTGGTAGGCTTATTTTTACCTCGGTAGTCATTATTGAGCTGTTGCGACTGTTCCTCATCGCTGATGACAATAGTCAGCTCAGACTCATCACGATATTGGCTAAGTACTTTATCGGCCCACATGGCAAACTGCTCAAGGCTGGGTAAGTTGTCAAACTTACACGCTATTTGTAAATCAAGTTCTGTTTTCACGGTATTACTCTTTAGTAGCAGGTTGCTCTTGAGCGGCAAGCGCTTCTTTGGCTTGTTGTTTCTCTAATCGCTTAAGGCGTTCACGCTCATCGTTGCGCTCATACGCTTCTACAATGCGGGCTACTACAGGGTGGCGTACCACATCGTGCGATTTGAAAAAGTTAAAGCTAATTTCATCAACGCCATCCAATACTTCAATAGCATGGCGAAGACCAGAGCGCGCACCCCGAGGTAAATCAACTTGTGTTATATCGCCGGTGATCACTGCTTTAGAATTAAAACCAATACGGGTTAAGAACATTTTCATTTGCTCTGTGGTGGTATTTTGGCTTTCATCTAAAATAATAAACGCATCATTAAGTGTGCGCCCACGCATGTAAGCCAATGGCGCAATTTCAATGATGTTTTTTTCAATCAGTTTTTCAACACGCTCAAAGCCAAGCATTTCAAATAAGGCATCGTAAAGTGGGCGTAAGTAAGGGTCTATTTTTTGGCTTAAGTCACCCGGTAAAAAGCCGAGTTTTTCACCCGCTTCAACCGCAGGGCGAGTGAGCAATATACGGCGTATTTCTTGGCGCTCTAGTGCATCAACTGCCGCTGCAACAGCAAGATAGGTTTTACCTGTACCTGCAGGGCCAATACCAAAGGTAATGTCGTGGTGCAAAATGTTAGCAACATACAAGCCTTGGTTATCGTTTCGCGGTTTAATAACGCCACGACGGGTTTTAATCATCATTTCTTTGCCATAGGCGCTACTAGAGGTGTCTTGCTCAAGCGCTTTAGACTCAGTGATGGCTAAATGTACGTTGTCAGGCTCAATTTCGCCAATTTCCCCACGTACAGGTTGAGTATCAATATAAAGGTTTTTTAAGATCTCTACCGCGCCGGCGCTACTGTGTAGTTTACCGGTTACTTTAAAAAAGTTATCACGATGAATAATTTCAACACCTAGACGGCGTTCAATTTGTTTGATGTTTTCGTCAAACGGGCCACATAATGAAGAAAGGCGTTTGTTGTCGGCAGGTTCTAAATAAATCTCTAATGTTTTTAACTGATTACTCAAAATTACTTCCTATTACAGTGCGCCAGCGTTAACTGGCGCAATGAATTTTTGCAACTAAGGTACGAAAGTAGCAACGCCAATTTCGTTAGCTGTCTCGGTTTTTTGCTCACTCGCTGCTTTGGTTAAAATAGCAGAAGGCGCAATTTCGCGGCGTAAGTTCATTTCTGATTCTGTACGAATTAAATCGCCACGTAAAGAGTTTGGTAACGCTTCGGTAATACGTACATCAACAAACTGACCGATCACTGTGTGTGGGCCAACAAAGTTAACTACACGGTTATTTTCAGTTCGGCCACGTAGTTCCATCGGGTTCTTCTTAGAAGGACCTTCAACTAAAATACGTTGCTCAGTATCAAACATTTGGCGGCTAATTTGCTGTGCCATTTGCGTAATACGATTTTGCAATAAGTACAGGCGTTCTTTTTTCTCTTGCTCGGTTACGTCATCTGGTAAATCTGCCGCTGGTGTACCTGGGCGTGCGCTGTAAATAAAGCTAAAGCTCATATCAAAACCAATATCGTTGATAAGGTTCATGGTAGCTTCAAAATCGGCCTTGCTTTCACCTGGGAAACCTATGATGAAATCTGACGACATGCTTAGGTTAGGGCGAATTTTACGTAACTTACGAATTGTTGATTTGTACTCAAGAGCAGTATGGCCGCGTTTCATTAAGTTTAAAACACGGTCTGAACCACTTTGTACTGGAAGGTGTAAGTGATCAACCAGCTCAGGCACATCAGCGTACGCATCAATAATGTCTGGTGTAAACTCTACAGGGTGTGAGGTGGTGTAACGAATACGGTCAATCCCGTCAATTGCAGCCACTAAGCGAATTAGATCTGAGAAATAGCAAATTTCACCATCGTGTGTATCACCACGGTATGCATTTACGTTTTGACCTAATAGGTTAACTTCACGTACGCCTTGCTCGGCTAACTGTGCAACTTCTAATAATACATCATCAACAGGGCGGCTTACTTCTTCACCACGGGTGTAAGGCACAACACAGAAAGTACAGTATTTAGAACAACCTTCCATAATTGATACAAACGCAGAAGGACCTTCCGCTTTAGGTTCAGGTAAGCGGTCAAATTTTTCAATCTCAGGGAATGAAATATCAACTACAGATGAACCTTTATCGCCTTGTACTTGTTTAATCATCTCAGGTAAACGGTGCAAAGTTTGTGGACCAAAAATAACATCTACAAACGGAGCACGTTGGCGAATTGAATCACCTTCTTGTGATGCAACACAGCCGCCTACACCAATAATAAGGTCTGGTTTGTCATCTTTTAATAACTTCCAACGACCTAGTTGGTGAAATACTTTTTCTTGCGCTTTTTCACGAATTGAACAGGTGTTAAGTAAGATAACATCAGCATCAGCAGCTTCTTCAGTTAGCTGATAGCCGTTGGTAGCATCTAGAAGATCAGCCATTTTCTGAGAGTCGTATTCGTTCATCTGACAACCCCAGGTTTTAATATGCAGCTTTTTGCTCATTGAAATATAGCCTCGTGTTCAATTCGATAGTGGCACAAATATGTGCTAGAAACAGGTATAAGTGGCGGAATTATTAAAATTTCGCTCGACTTAAAGGACGCGTATTTTAGCTGGATACACGCTCAAAACCAAGTATAGATTTCATGTTTGTGATCTGAAATCAATATAGTATGGGTTTAATAATAGAATTAAGCGAAGCGCTCACACTGAGCAAACTAATTACGATACAATCTAAGCAGAGTTAAGTCAGAATTAAAATGATGAAAAACATGACTAAAAATAATGTAATTGTAGTAGGGGGCGGCATGGTTGGTGCCGCTATGGCTATTAAATTAGCGCAACAAGGCAAAGCCGTACGTGTTATTGAAAAACACCCAATAGATGCACCACAGGTACTTAACAGTGATGACGTTGATATACGTGTTTCGGCTATTAATCGCTTTTCGGAAA
The DNA here is from genome assembly GCF_003173795.1 of Pseudoalteromonas sp. meg-B1. Classification (GTDB taxonomy): domain Bacteria; phylum Pseudomonadota; class Gammaproteobacteria; order Enterobacterales; family Alteromonadaceae; genus Pseudoalteromonas; species Pseudoalteromonas undina. The sequence goes on from NZ_QGQU01000001.1 coordinate 838,917, forward strand.
AATTGCTTGATCAGCTCGGTGCAATGCCATTACTGAGAGCAAATAGATTGGCTCCCTATGAACAATTAGAAGCCTTTGAACGAGGTAATGATCATTTATTATTTGATTGTCATGCTATTAATACCACCCATTTAGGTCATTTAATCGAAAATAAGCTAATTCAAGCCAGTTTATGGCAGCAATTTGTGCAACATAATATTGAAATGATTAATCCTTCATCGGCTTTAACGGCAATAGAGCAAAACCCTGACAGCATTAGCTTGCACTACAACGAACAAAGCTATACTGCTGATTTAGTCATTGCAGCGGATGGTGGCCAATCACAATTACGCAGCAAAGCCAATATTGGTATAACTGGTTGGCAATATCAGCAGCATTGTATGGGCGTGCTAATAAAGCTCGATGCACCGCAACAAGTTAAAACATGGCAGCAGTTTACACCTACAGGGCCTGTTGCGTTTTTACCTATGAAAGCACCTTATGCAAATTTAATTTGGTATGACGATGCAAATACCCTCAAAGCATTTAAAGCCCTACAACCTAGCGAATTAAAGGCTCATATTATTGAAAAGTTTCCAAAGCTTGCTGGTGATTTTGAAGTACAAAGCCATGCTATATTTCCTCTGGCAAGGCAGCATGCCAATAATTATTCACAAGGCAGACTCGTTTTAGTGGGTGATGCGGCGCACACCATTAATCCTCTGGCAGGACAGGGTGTTAATTTAGGCTTTCAAGATGTAGCTGCTTTAGCTGAAGTGTTACGTACAGCTGATGATGTAGGGTGCCCGCTAATGCTTAAAGAATACGAGCGTAGTCGTCGTAACGCTAATTTATTAATGATGAGTATGATGGATGCTTGCTACTTTGGTTTCTCAAATCAAATAGCCCCATTAAAATGGGCGCGCAGCACATTTTTAAAGTTAGCTAATAATACAGGGCCGGTAAAAAACTGGGTGCTGAAATACGCAATAAGCGGTGAGCTTAGTTAAAATACTTATAGTTATTAAAAGGCTCAAATTTGGGTCTTTTTTTATGCCCAAGAAAAAGGGGTGTAGGTTATAAAGGTAGAAACAGAATTAAATATATAAGTTAGATAATTGGAGTTTAGGATAGATCGTGAAGTGTAATCAAAGACGTGTGCAAATTGGCTGGGATACCAGGATTTGAACCTGGGAATGCCAGGATCAAAACCTGGTGCCTTACCGCTTGGCGATATCCCAACTCTAAATTTGGATGAGTTTTAGTTCTACTTAAGAACATGGTGCGGAAGGAGAGACTTGAACTCTCACATCCTAAGATACTGGAACCTAAATCCAGCGCGTCTACCAATTCCGCCACTCCCGCATACAGGCTTATATTTATACTCTTAACAGAGTTTTCTTGTACAACATTCTTTGGTAGAAGAAGTTGGCTGGGATACCAGGATTTGAACCTGGGAATGCCAGGATCAAAACCTGGTGCCTTACCGCTTGGCGATATCCCAACTAAGAAATTGCTGATAATTTTAATTCTTATCAAGAATGTGGTGCGGAAGGAGAGACTTGAACTCTCACATCCTAAGATACTGGAACCTAAATCCAGCGCGTCTACCAATTCCGCCACTCCCGCATACAAGTTTATATTTAGACTCTTAACAGAGTTTTCTTATACAACGTTCTTTGGTAGAAGAAGTTGGCTGGGATACCAGGATTTGAACCTGGGAATGCCAGGATCAAAACCTGGTGCCTTACCGCTTGGCGATATCCCAACTAAGAAATTGCTGATAATTTTAATTCTTATCA
>NZ_QGQU01000001.1:840797-883358 GCF_003173795.1 Pseudoalteromonas sp. meg-B1
AAGAATATGGTGCGGAAGGAGAGACTTGAACTCTCACATCCTAAGATACTGGAACCTAAATCCAGCGCGTCTACCAATTCCGCCACTCCCGCATATCACTTTGAATTAATCAAAGAAATGGTAGTTATTTTAAACTCTTCATTGAGCTGCAATTTAACTCTTGCAGAGCCACTTCTAGAAAAGAAATGGTGGCTAAGACGGGATTTGAACCTGTGACCCCATCATTATGAGTGATGTGCTCTAACCAGCTGAGCTACTTAGCCATTGTTGGCTGGGATACCAGGATTTGAACCTGGGAATGCCAGGATCAAAACCTGGTGCCTTACCGCTTGGCGATATCCCAACAATAAACAATTGATAATTTTAATTCTCATCAAGAATATGGTGCGGAAGGAGAGACTTGAACTCTCACATCCTAAGATACTGGAACCTAAATCCAGCGCGTCTACCAATTCCGCCACTCCCGCATTATCGCTTTGAATTAATCAAAGAAATGGTAGTTATTTTAAACTCTTCATTGAGCAACAAAAAATAAATGGTGGCTAAGACGGGATTTGAACCTGTGACCCCATCATTATGAGTGATGTGCTCTAACCAGCTGAGCTACTTAGCCATCTTTTTTGTTAGCACTTCATCGCTGAGTGCGGGGCGTATTATGCTGATATGCCCCAAATTCGTCAACACCTTTTTTGCAAAAAAACACTTAAGTTGGTTTGTTTGCAGGAAAAATAGGCTAACCGGCTACTTTTTAATTAAAACGTTGCTTTTTTAACACTCTTTATCAGCGTGGCATTGTAATTATAGATGTGTTTTACAATTCTGAGCTTATGGTAAAAGTAGCTAATTATTGTTTTTATTCGGCTGAAAATAAAAAAGGCCCGTAAAAACGAGCCTTTTAAAAACAATTAGCCACTCAAGGTGGTGCAGTGTTTAATTATACGTTGAATAAGAAGTTCATTACATCGCCATCTTTAACAATGTATTCTTTACCTTCTTGACGCATTTTACCTGCTTCTTTTGCACCGCTTTCGCCTTTACATGCAATAAAGTCATCAAAAGCAATTGTTTGTGCACGGATAAAGCCACGTTCAAAGTCGGTATGGATTTTACCTGCAGCTTGTGGCGCTGTTGCACCCACAGGGATAGTCCATGCACGAACTTCTTTTACACCCGCAGTAAAGTAGGTTTGTAAGTGCAGTAATTCATAACCGCCACGAATAACAAGGTTAAGCCCTGGCTCTTCAAGACCAAGGTCAGCCATAAACTCTAACTTGTCTTCATCTTCAAGCTCAGAAAGCTCAGACTCGATAGCGGCACACACAGGTACTACAACCGCATCTTCAGCGGCAGCTATTTCACGCACACGATCAAGTAGTGGGTTATTTTCAAATCCATCTTCTGCTACGTTGGCAATATACATCGTTGGTTTGATGGTTAAGAAGTTAATAGGTGCAATTGCTGCTTTTTCTTCTTTTGTTAGTGCTAAAGAACGTAAAGTTAAGCCTTCATCAAGATGCACTTTTACTTTTTCAAGTACTGCATTTTGCTCTTTTGCGTCTTTATCACCGCCTTTTGCTTTTTTTGCATTACGGAAAATTGCTTTATCAGCACTGTCCATATCAGCAAGTACAAGCTCAGTGTTGATCACGTCAATGTCGTCCGCAGGGTCAATAGTACCGGCTACGTGAATAACGTTTTCATCTTCAAAACAGCGAACTACATGGCCAATCGCATCTGTTTCACGAATATTTGCTAAAAACTGATTGCCTAGGCCTTCACCTTTCGATGCACCTTTAACTAAACCTGCAATATCCACAAATTCCATACTTGTTGTAAGAATACGTTGTGGGTTAACAATTTTAGCAAGTTCGTCTAGGCGAGGATCTGGCACCGGTACCACACCTGTATTAGGTTCAATGGTACAAAAAGGAAAATTAGCGGCTTCAATACCCGCTTTAGTCAATGCATTGAAAAGTGTTGATTTACCAACATTAGGCAAGCCAACGATGCCACATTTAAAACCCATAGTAAGATACCTTGTTTAGATTCGTTTAAAACGTGTGTACGTATACCCCTAAAAATTAGGGTTTAAACGAATGTAGTCTGTTTTGTGCTTTTAACACACCGTCTTTAGCAAGTATTTCCATACAACGAACTGCTTCATCAACTGCGGCATCCATTTTTTCCTGATCTTCCTTGGCTGCTTTTCCAAGCACCCAACCGGTGACCATTTCACGATGTCCTGGATGACCAACACCTATGCGTAAGCGCATAAAGTCTTTTTGATTTGCCATTTTTGCAATAATGTCTTTTAAGCCATTATGACCGCCATGTCCGCCGCCTTTTTTTAATTTGGCAACGCCTGGGTCTAAATCCAATTCATCATGGGCGACAAGTATGTCTTCCACTGGGATTTTAAAAAAATTGGCTAAACTACTCACCGCTTTGCCACTTAAGTTCATGTAAGTGGTGGGGATCAGTAATTTGAATTCTTTGCCTTGAATAATCACTTTGCCAGTAAGGCCGTGATATTTAGGGTCGTGTTTTAGCGTGCAGTTGTAGCGTGCAGCGAGTTCTTGAATGAACCAAGCACCTGCGTTGTGGCGTGTATTTGCGTATTCGGGGCCTGGATTAGCCAGGCCCACAAGCATTTGAATAGAATTCAAGGTGCGAGACCTTAAATATTATTCTGCAGCGTCTGAAGCGTCGTCTTCAGTTGGAGCTGCTTTGTTAGCTTTGATAGTAACGATAGACTGATCGTGGCCTTCGCCTTTACCAAGCTCAACAGATTGAACACCTTTAGGGAACGCAAGATCTGTAAGGTGGATTGAATCACCAGCTACAAGATCAGATACGTCTACTTCGATGAATTCTGGAAGTGACTTAGGAAGACAAGAAATCTCAACTTCAGTTAACTGGTGAACAACAGTTGCACCTAACTTAGTTACTTTATCTTCACCGATGAAGTGTAAAGGAACCTTAGTTACTAGTTTGTGAGTTGCGTCTACACGTTGGAAATCAAGGTGAGTAAGCTTAGGCTTGAAAGGGTGACGTTGGATATCTTTTAAGATAGCTTCAACTTTCTCGCCACCTACATTTAATGTAAGGATGTGAGTGTAAAAGCCTTCGTCTTCTTGTGCTTTGATCATATCTTTATGTTCAAAAGTAAGCGATAAAGCTTCTTTATCAGCTCCATAAAGGATTGCCGGCACTTTGTCTTCGCGACGTAGGCGGCGGCTCGCACCAGTACCAGTTTCTACGCGAAGTTCAGCGTCATAAGTATAAGTTGTGTTAGACATGATGTCTCCAATAATTAAAAGTGTTAGGGCCTTTGCGACCAAGGTCCCTAGCCAAAAGGCGCGCTATCATACCACTGCGGGTTTATAAAATAAACATCACCTACAAAAAAAGCGCCAAAAGGCGCTTTTATACTCATTAATGTTTAACTTTAATGTTCAAACATTGCCGAGATAGATTCTTCGTTGCTAATGCGACGAATAGTCTCTGCTAACATATCTGCAAGTGTTAATACTTTAACAATATCAAGCGCTTTTAGTTCGTCAGACAGTGGAATTGAGTCAGTTACAATCACTTCATCAATCACAGAGTTACGTAAGTTTTCTGCAGCTGTACCAGAAAGAATAGGGTGAGTAGCGTAAGCAAATACACGTTTAGCACCATGCTCTTTAAGAGCTTCAGCTGCTTTACACAATGTACCACCGGTATCAATCATGTCATCAACAATAATACAATCACGACCTTCAACGTCACCAATAATATGCATTACTTGAGAAACGTTAGCTTGAGGGCGACGTTTATCAATAATAGCTAGGTCGGTATCGTTCAATAGTTTTGCAATTGCACGGGCACGTACAACACCACCAATATCAGGTGATACAACAACCACGTCATCAAAGTCGCGGTTTTTCATATCTTCTAATAATACCGGGCTGCCAAATACGTTATCTACTGGTACATCGAAGAAGCCTTGGATTTGCTCAGCATGTAAATCAACCGTAAGAACGCGGTCAACACCTACACTTGATAAGAAATCCGCAACCACTTTAGCTGTAATTGGCACACGCGCAGAACGTACACGACGATCTTGACGAGCATAACCAAAATAAGGAATAACGGCAGTGATACGACCGGCAGATGCACGTCGTAGCGCATCAACCATAACGATAAGTTCCATCAGGTTATCGTTAGTAGGGGCACAGGTTGATTGTAAGATAAAAACATCCGAGCCACGAACATTTTCATTAATTTGAACACTGATCTCACCGTCACTAAAACGGCCAACAACAGCATCGCCTAATTCAATATATAAACGTTTTGCAACTTTTTGAGCTAGGTCAGGTGTTGCGTTACCAGCGAAGAGCTTCATGTCAGGCACGGTAGGGTTCCTCAGGCACTGAATTTTTGGACTAACTTACATTGAATGAACAAAGTAGGTTAACTTATGATTACTTGTACGTTACTTCATTTATCAATGATGGCGGCTAACTCCGTGTGAGCAGGAGAAGTATTAACGCTTGATGCGATAAACCCCTGCCAAGTATGGGGGAGGTTAGCAAGTACATCTTGTGCTTGAACTTGACTAGCAAATTCAACAAAACAACATGAACCTGTTCCGGTCATCTTTGATGGGGCGTATTTTAGCAACCACTGCAGGGTTTTTTCAACCTCGGGACACAGCTTTTTCACTAAAGGCTCACAATCGTTAGTCAAAACCTGTTGTTGCCAGTCACCTAAAAGTTTAGGCGTGTCACGTTTTAAATCGGGGTGAGTAAATATTTGTGCAGTACTGACATGCTGGTTTGGAAAAACAACGCAGTACCATTTTTGTGGCAATTTAACATACTCTAATTGCTCGCCAATGCCATGTGCTATGGCACTTTTACCTTTAATGAATACAGGTACGTCAGCACCGAGCTTCAAGCCTAAATCTGCAAGTTCATCTAGTGTAAGAGCGGTATTCCACAGTGTATTAAGCGCTAAAAGTGTTGACGCGGCATCGGATGAGCCACCACCAACACCTCCGCCCATAGGCAAACGTTTAGTTAAATTTATTTTTGCACCTAAATTCACTTTACACTGAGTTTGCAATAATAAAGCTGCTTTATAAATTAAGTTGTCAGTTAGTGCAATGCCATGAGTGTCACCGCTAATACTAATACTTTTATCATTAGTAAGCGTAAAATGGAGCTCGTCGCCATAGTTTAAAAATGTAAACAGGGTTTCTAATTCATGATAGCCATCATCACGGCGACCATTAATATGTAAAAATAAATTTAGCTTCGCCGGCGCAATCAGCGAAAGTTCAAAGGGAGTATTCATAATTAGTTAAACTGCCAATCGTAGAGTTTGATTTTAATTTTAATCTTTTGATGGGTTAAGGTTAGCGCGTTAGGTAACCAAAAACCGTGTTTTTGTATGTAACTGGTGTAGTTTATTTGCCATTTTTTGCCAGCGTCATCAAACCATAACACGCTTTTAGCACGGCCTAATTGATCGACTTCTAAGGTTTGATCGTCAATAGTGGCTTTTAACCACTGACCGGCGTTATTTACCGGTAAAGTAAACCCCGTTAAGCGTTGTAAAAGTTTACTCGCATTAGTATCAAAAAACTGTTGATCATCAAATATTAATTCAGCCCCCACTGCGGTTTGTTTGAGCGATAAAATTCGGGTGCCAATAAATGTGGTTAACACTAAATGATTACTATTTTGTGTTTGTTGCCAATTTAAGTTAGCAGATTGGCGCTCATCAGGGCTAATAAACGCTAATTTACCTTCCACCTGCCAAGTTTTTTGTGTACTAAGACGTAACTTCCAGTCTTCGTAAGTTTTTGTATTGTAGTTGTTTTTATTGGCGCAGCCCGTTAAAAAAACAAATAACAGGGTTAAAATAAAATATTGTCGAGTCAAATGTTGTTCCTTACTTTCCATATTCCTGAGATTTTTGATAAAATTGCCGCCTATGTAGTAGGGCTCAGCAATATTTGGCAGATATGACCATAATAGCACTTGGTATTAATCACAAAACCGCATCCGTAGATTTACGAGAAAAAGTGGCCTTTTCGCCTGAGCAAATTTCAGAGGCGCTACAGCAATTAAGTGGTCATGCCGACTTTAATGAAGCGGTTATTGTGTCTACCTGTAATCGCACTGAAGTGTATTGTAGCCTTGCGCAACAAAATTCCCAAACATTGTTGCAATGGTTAGCCAGTTTCCATGGTTTAGATGAACATGAACTGAGTAAAAACATCTACTGTTATGAAGACAGCGCAGCAATAAACCATTTAATGCGTGTAGCCTGCGGGCTTGATTCGCTGGTGTTAGGTGAACCACAGATTTTAGGGCAAATAAAGCAAGCGTATAACAGCGCTAAAACCCACGATGCGGTGGGTGTAACTTTTGATCGTTTGTTTCAAAAAACCTTTTCAGTGGCAAAAGAAGTACGCACCGAAACTAACATTGGTGCGAGTGCAGTCTCGGTTGCGTTTGCTGCGGTTAATCTTGCAAAGCATATTTATGGCAAATTAGACAAAACCAAGGTGCTATTAATTGGTGCTGGTGAAACCATTGAGCTGGTAGCAAAACATTTATACCAAAATGAGCCACAAAAAATAACGGTAGCTAATAGAACAATAGAACGGGCTCGCGGCTTAGCGGATGAAGTGTCAGCAGATGTTATTGCCTTGGCACAATTACCAGAACGATTACACCAAGCCGATATTGTTATTAGCTCCACCGCCAGTACTTTGCCTATTATTGGTAAAGGAGTGGTGGAACAAGCACTGAAACAACGTCGTTATAAACCTATGCTATTTATAGATATTGCTGTACCACGCGATATTGAAAGCCAAGTCGGAGAGCTTGACGACGCTTATTTATATTCCGTTGATGACTTACAAGCCATTGTTAGCGAAAACATGGCTGCACGTGAGCAAGCGGCAGAACAAGCACAAATTATTATTAGTGAGCGCACCAAAGAGTTTTTTATGTGGCTGCGTTCACTTGATTCAGTGGATTTAATTCGCCACTACCGTAATGATGTACAAACTACAAAAGCAGAACTTGTAGATAGGGCCCTAAGCCAGCTTAATACAGGTAAAAATGCAGAAAAAGTAATTTTAGAGCTAGCCAATAAATTAACCAATCGCTTAATGCACGCGCCTACCCGTGCCATCCAAGATGCAGCGAAAAAAGGTGAAGTGGCTCAGTTAAATCAATTGAAAAAAATGTTAGGTATAGATCAGGAATAACAGTTAAATGAAAGAGTCCGTTTATCGTAAATTAGAAACCTTAGTTGAGCGCTATGAAGAAGTACAAGCGCTACTAAGTGACCCATCGGTCATTAGTGATCAAAACCGCTTTCGTACTCTTTCAAAAGAATACTCTGAGCTTGAAGAAGTGGTAAAAACATTTTTAGCGTACCAGCAAGCACAAGAGGATTTGAGCAGTGCTGAAGAAATGCTTAAAGATTCAGACCCTGAAATGCGTGAAATGGCACAAGAAGAATACAAAGAAGCAAAAGCACAGATTTCGACTTTAGAAGATGACATTCAAGTTCTGATGCTCCCTAAAGATCCGAGAGACAACAACAATGTATTTTTAGAGGTTCGTGCAGGAACAGGGGGCGATGAAGCTGCTATTTTTGCTGGCGACTTATTCAGAATGTATAGCCGTTACGCAGAAACAAAAAAATGGAAAGTAGAGGTTGTTACCACCAACGAAGGTGAGCACGGTGGTTACAAAGAAGTAATTGCTAACATCAGCGGTGAAGGTGTTTACGGACAATTAAAATTTGAATCAGGCGTTCACCGTGTACAACGTGTTCCTGAAACTGAGTCTCAAGGCCGTGTACATACCTCAGCATGTACTGTAGCTGTTATGGCTGAAGTACCAGAAGCAGAAGCCATCGAAATCAATACTGCCGACATTAAAGTTGATACTTTTAGAGCGTCGGGCGCGGGTGGTCAGCACGTAAATAAAACCGACTCTGCCATTCGTATTACCCATTTACCTACGGGTGTAGTGGTTGAGTGTCAAGATGAGCGCTCTCAGCATAAAAACCGTGCTAAAGCGATGTCGGTATTGGCTGCGCGCCTTCAGCAAGCTGAAGATGAAAAGCGTCATGCTGCTGAAGCATCAGAACGTCGTAACTTAGTTGGCAGCGGCGATCGTTCTGAGCGTATTCGTACATACAACTATCCACAAGGTCGTATTACCGATCACCGTATTAACTTAACGCTTTATCGTCTTAATGAAGTGGTAGCGGGTGATTTAGGCGCCGTTGTCGAGCCTCTAATGCAAGAGCATCAAGCAGATTTACTTGCAGCAATGGGCGACGATTAATCGTGACGCCTTCTGTTGAAAACGCTATTACTACAGGTACTAATTTATTAGCATCAAGTAGTGATAGCGCAAAGTTAGATGCACAAGTATTACTGCTCAATATTTTACAAAAGCCACGAAGTTATTTATTTACTTGGCCTGAAAAACAGCTCACAGATGAGCAGTATCAGGCATTTCAACGTGCCTGTGAACGTCGCTTACAAGGCGAACCTGTTTCGCATATTACCGGCTGTCGTGAATTTTGGAGTTTGCAGCTTGAAGTGAACCCAACAACACTTATCCCTCGACCTGATACAGAAACCTTAGTTGAACTTGCGCTTGAGTGCGAAGTGCCTAAAAACGCGAAAGTACTTGATTTAGGCACGGGCACGGGAGCTATAGCACTGGCACTTGGGAGCGAAATGCCCTCATGGGATATTATTGCTGTTGATCGTATTGATGATGCGGTAGCGTTGGCAAAGCGCAACCAAGAGCGATTAGCTATTCATAATGTGACTGTTGAGCAGAGTAACTGGTTTAGTGCGTTAAAAAACAAAAAATTTGATCTAATTGTAACCAATCCACCCTATATAGAACATGACGATGTTCACTTACATCAAGGCGACGTGCGCTTTGAACCTTTGTCTGCATTAGTCGCAGATGATGCAGGAATGGCTGATATTAAACAAATAATTACACAATCACGTGACTATTTACACGCAAGTGGCTATCTTTTAATTGAACACGGATTTGAGCAAAGTGCAGCTGTGCGTCATATTTTCAATCAAATGGCGTTTATAAATGTAAGCACAGTGAAAGATCTTGGTAATAACGACCGCGTAACGTTCGGACAATGGCCCTAAATTATTTATAGTAGCTCCGTTGTTTGTTTGCATATGGTTTAAGGAATTCTATGTGATGGAAGATTTTTTATTTTCAAATGAACAACCACCTGAAGTAGCAAGTGAAGAGCAAGGAACATGGAAAGTTTTAATAGTTGATGATGAGCCAGAGGTTCACGCTGTTACCCGTTTAGCATTGAGTGACTTTAAGTTCCAAGATAAACGTCTGGAATTTATTAGCGCATATTCAGGTGCAGAAGCAAAAAAGTTAATTGATGAGCACCCAGATGCAGCCATCATCCTACTCGATGTTGTTATGGAAACTGACGACGCTGGTTTGCAAGTCGCGAAATACATACGCAATACCGTTAAAAATAATTACATTCGTATCATTTTACGCACTGGGCAACCAGGTCAAGCCCCTGAGCGTCAAGTCATTGTCAATTACGACATAAATGACTACAAATCTAAAACAGAACTCACCGCACAAAAACTATTCACCGTGATGATGGCTAGCCTTCGTTCGTATCGCGATATTATTTCTATTGAGCAGTCACGTGAGGGGCTGGAAAAAATAATTACCGCCTCTCGCAATATTTTTGCAACTCATTCAATGGATAACTTTATTGAAGGGGTGATGCAGCAGCTAACCTCCTTGCTTAATGTGGCCGACGAAGCTATGTATGCCACTACCTTAGTTGCGCAAAATCCGTCAGAGGAATTAAATAAAAAACTGATTGTTTGCTCTGGCACTGGTGATTTTGCTAAGCGCGAAGGGGAAGAGCTAGAAACAGTATTAGCAGCAGATCAACTCTTAGCGTGCCAAGAAGCCCTAGCTAACAAAGCAATTGTTTATAAAGATGACTATTTGTTTGCCTATTGTAGTAGTAAATTTAATCATAATTCGATGTTATTTGTATCCGGTGTGCCATCGAAACTGACAGATACGCAACGAAATCTAATCGAAATTTTTTCTCAAAATGTGCAGTTGGCATTTGAAAATGTACAATTACACACTGAAGTTGAAGCCACCCAGCAAGAACTTGTCTATCGTTTAAGCGAAGCAGTTGAACAGCGTTCATGTGAAACGGGTAATCATGTAAAACGGGTTGCTTATATTTGTTATGAACTGGCATTAGCGTATGGATTATCTGAAGAGCAAGCGAATTTAATTCGCTTTGCCTCGCCTCTACATGATGTGGGTAAAATAGGTATTCCGGATGCTATTTTAAATAAACCCGGTAAATTAAACAGTGATGAGTGGGAAGTTATGAAAACCCATGCAGGCAAAGGCTACGCCATTTTAAAAGATTCACCGCGTAAAATAGTCAGTGCAGGGGCCTTAATTGCACAGCAACATCACGAAAAATGGGATGGGTCTGGTTACCCTTGCGGCTTAAAAGGCGAGAGTATCGATATTTTTGCTCGCATAGTGGCATTGGCCGATGTGTATGATGCACTGCGTCATAAACGTTGTTATAAAGGTGCGTGGACACTTGAAGAAGCCGTTGCTGAGATCAATGCAAACAAAGGTACGCATTTTGATCCTAAACTTGTTGATGTATTCAATGATAAACTTGAAGAACTTGAAGCGGTAATTTTACGCTTTCCTGATAAAACACATAACTAAACAGAAGTAACAATACACATGGATTATTTAGCATTAAAACATACGCACATGGCGATTGCGCTAGTGAGTATTATTTTATTTTACGTACGTTCTTTTTCGCGCATGGGCAGTGGCAGCCTTGCTAAAAATAAAGTGGTTTTCATTGGTAGCCACAGTATAGATACCTTACTAATCATCTCGGCTATTACTTTAATGGCCATGGCTAAAATAAATCCGTTAGAGCAACTTTGGCTATTAGAAAAAATTGTACTGGTGGTTGTTTATATCGCCGTTGGGATTATTAGTGCGAAGCAAACCACAACATTACCTAAAGTTATGTTTTTAGTGTTTAACACTGCGGTTATCTTAGCTATTGGCTTTTTAGCAACCGCCAAAGCCCCGCTATTGTTGTAATTAACAATACTTGCTTAAGCTTTACACTACAGGTGTAAAGCTTGCCTCTTTATTTCATTTCTGATTATTGGTATCTAACCTTAAAATTAGGTAAACTACATGTTCGTTTTCTAGAATGTTGTAGTATGAATGACCACCCTCGGGTTTGATGAACACGATGAATCTTATATAGAAGATGCCTACGATGATTTTTTGCCACCGGCAATATATCGTTGTATTAAAGCAGAAGCTAAATGGGACCCTCAAATAGACTTAACACCAAGTCTTAAAATATTGACTGCGTTTGAGCAACAAATAGAGACTATTTGTTCGCAAACACGCGATGCACATGATCGTTTAGAACAACTACTTGATTGCTTTTACAGTCAGTGGTTATTTAGTGCGTCAAGCCTTAAAGTACCTGAGTACAAGCTAAACAGTATTAGCTACACCTTATCTATGCGCAGTGGTACACCCACGACCTTAGCTATTTTGTTATGCCATTTTTTACAGCATGCAAAACTTGATGCCAGTGTAAGCATAACTCAAGGCGAAGTGGGCATTCACGTCGCAATGAGCGATGATGAAGGGTACATTGTTGAGCCAAGTAGTGGTCAACAAAGCTGGTATATCATTCCTGAAAATACCAACGAAGATAATGCACAAGAGCAAGAGCCTCTTGAGCTTATTTTTGAAGACGAAGTATATAAATTATTTTTAGCGCAACAAAAATGGTCTTTTATTAGTGAGAACAAATTTGGTCATGCGTTAACTTGCGTTGATTTGTTAATGGAAATGCTAGGGGATGATCCCTATGAGCGACGCGACAGAGGCTATTTACTAAATCAGCTAGGTTGCCCTAAAATGGCACGAGATGATTTACAATTTTTTGTTGATGAATGTCCCGACGACCCTGCTATTGAAGTTATCCAACATCAAATCGAAGAACTTGAAGATAATCATAAAACCCACCATTAAAAATAAAAATAGGAAACGTTATGGCTGATCCCCAAACTGCCTTGATCACCAATGATGCTGTTGTACTAGGTTTACTGGCGATTATTTTAGGCTTTATTTTTAAAACCTCGTCAAGTCAGCGCCCAGGGCTTGTAACATTTTACAAATATGTGCCTGCATTATTGCTGTGCTATTTTTTACCATCGTTGCTAAATACCTTTGGTATTGTTGATGGCTCGCAATCGAGTGTGTATTACGTTGCCTCGCGGTATTTATTACCTGCGTGTTTAATCTTACTAACTATTAGCATTGATTTAAGAGCGATTATTAATCTAGGCCCTAAAGCATTAATTATGTTCTTAACGGGCACCGCAGGTATTGTGATTGGTGGGCCATTAGCTATTTTAATTATGAGTGCCGTTTACCCTGAAGCAGTGGGTGGACATGGCCCTGATGCTGTTTGGCGCGGTATGACAACTATTGCGGGTAGCTGGATTGGCGGCGGCGCGAACCAAGCGTCTATGAAAGAGATGTTTGAAGTTGGCGGTGATATCTTCTCTGCTATGGTTACTGTTGATGTGATTGTGGCTAATCTATGGATGGCGGTATTATTATTAATGGCGGCTAACCATAAAGCGATTGATGCCAAAGCGGGGGCCGATACCACTGCGATTGAAGATTTAAAACAGCGTGTTGAAAAATACCATGCAGAGCATGCCCGTATGCCAACGCTGAATGATTACATGATGATTATTGCTATTGCCTTTGGTATTACTGGTTTAGCACATTTTTGTGCTGATATTTTAGGACCGTTCTTTGCCAATAACTATGCATGGGCAAAAGAATACAGTTTAAATAGTAAGTTCTTTTGGCTTATTGTTATATCGACCACTATAGGCATTAGTTTATCGTTCACTAGAGTGCGTCATATCGAAGCCTTTGGCTCGTCTAAAGTGGCATCAGCATTTTTATATATCTTAGTAGCATCAATTGGCCTGCATATGAATGTGATGGCGATTTTTGATTCACCAATGTATTTTGTGCTTGGTGCAATTTGGATGCTAACTCACGCCAGCTTAATGCTGATTGTTGCTAAACTAATTAAAGCGCCGTTATTTTACATGGCTGTTGGCTCTCAGGCCAATGTAGGTGGCGCGGCCTCGGCTCCTGTTGTCGCCGCTGCGTTTCATCCATCACTGGCACCGGTAGGCGTTTTATTAGCAGTACTAGGCTATGGTGTAGGTACATATATGGCGTATATTTGTGGATTAATGATGCAAGCAGTTGCACCATAAGGAATTAAAATGAACAACCAAGTTATAAATATTAATCAAATAGAACTGGCAAATGATAAACCTTTCGTTTTATTTGGTGGCATGAATGTGCTGGAATCTCGTGATTTAGCGATGCGTATTGCCGAGCATTATGTTGAAGTGACCACTAAATTAAATATTCCTTATGTATTTAAGGCGTCATTTGATAAAGCCAATCGCTCGTCAATCAATTCTTACCGTGGTCCGGGCATGGAAGAAGGCTTAAAGATATTTGAAGAGATTAAAAATACCTTTAATATTCCGCTGATCACCGATGTGCACGAACCTCATCAAGCAGCACCGGTTGCAGAGGTTGTTGATGTTATTCAGCTACCGGCATTTTTGGCTCGTCAAACAGACTTAGTGGTTGCAATGGCAAAAACAGGCGCGATTATTAATGTGAAAAAGCCACAGTTTTTAGCCCCACATGAAATGCGTCATATCATTACTAAATTTAATGAAGCGGGCAATAATAATGTGGCCTTGTGTGAACGTGGTTCAAGCTTTGGTTATAACAACCTAGTGGTTGATATGCTGGGCATGGATGACATGAAAACCATGGCGCCCGTTATATTTGACGCTACTCATGCGCTACAACGTCCTGGCGGTCGAGCTGATTCTGCCGATGGTCGTCGTGCTCAAGCAGCAGAACTGGCTCGTAGTGGCATGGCACTGGGTATTGCAGGCTTATTTATTGAAGCACACCCAAATCCAAATGAAGCAAAATGTGATGGCCCTTGTGCATTAGCACTGAGTAAATTAGAAGGGTACTTATCGCAAATGAAAGCGGTTGATGATTTAATCAAAAGCTTTGCTCCGCTTGATACCAGTGCTAGCGATTTATAAAAAAGTGATTTACTCATTAAAAAGCGACTTCGGTCGCTTTTTTTGTGGCTTGAATATACTCTTTCCCAGCATAGGTATATAATTCACCGCATAAGAAAAACTAATTCTAAGCTTGGTTGCCATGTCAAGACGAGTTCCTCCATTAAACGCGCTAAAAGCTTTTGAAGCTGCAGCCCGTCATTTAAGCTTTACTAAAGCCGCAGAAGAGTTGTATGTGACGCAGGCTGCGGTAAGCCATCAAATTAAAACCCTCGAAGAGCACTTAGGGTTAAAGTTGTTTTTGCGTAAAAATCGCTCGTTACTTCTAACCGAAGAAGGTCAAGGCTACTTTTTAGATATTAAAGAGATTTTTACTCAGCTAATTGACGCAACCGAAAAGCTACTAGCCCGTGGTGCAAAAGGCTCGCTAACAGTGAGTTTAACCCCGAGCTTTGCGATTCAATGGCTTATTCCTCGATTGAGCTTATTTAACGAGTTACACCCTGAAATTGATGTGCGAATTAAAGCCCAAGATCAGGACGAAAATTCGTTAACAGACGATGTTGATATTTCAATTTATTATGGTCGCGGTCATTGGAGTGGCGTACAAGCTTATAAATTGCACACTGAATACTTAGTGCCACTGTGTAGCCCATTATTGTTAAGTGGCCCTAGAGCGCTTAATCAACCAAGTGATTTAGCAAACCATACCTTGTTGCATGACACCACTCGTAAAAACTGGAAAACGTGGATGAAAACCGCGGGTGTTCGCAACGTACAAGTTAACCAAGGGCCTATTTTTAGTCATTCATCTATGGTGCTGCAAGCTGCGGTACATGGCCAAGGTGTTGCAATAGGTAATAGTGTTTTAGCAAAACCAGATATTGATGCAGGTCGATTAGTGATCCCGTTTAATCACAGTTTAGAAAGTAAAAACGCCTATTATTTGGTGATCCGTGAGTCGCAAAATGAATTAGGTAAAATTGTGTCATTTAAAGATTGGATGTTAAGCCTAGTTGAGCAGGAGCAAGAATATTAATGAGCATTGAATGGGTTAAAAGCAGTGAGCAACCTGCAATCGCACAGTTTATATTTGCGCATGGTGCAGGGGCTGGCAGTGATTCTGAGTTTATGCAAACCATGGCCAAACAGCTCAGTGAGTATGGTATTGACGTTGGGCTGTTTGATTTTGAATACATGCAAATTGCTAAACAAACCAATAAACGTCGCCCACCAGAGCGAGCACCAAAATTACTTACATATTTTGAGCATATACTTACTCAAGCTGATGCAAATTTACCGCTATTTATAGGGGGTAAATCAATGGGCGGGCGAATGGCGTCTATGCTTGCTTGCTCAACCTCGCATACTGTTTTAGGTGTACTTGCGTTTGGTTATCCGTTTCATCCACCGGGCAAGCCAGAAAAGCTCCGAACAGATCACTTTGCAGACATACCATGTCCTTTTTTAGTACTACAAGGTGAACGAGACACCTTTGGCACCCGTGAAGAGCTTGCCACAATGGCAATGCCAAAACAGCCGCAGTATATATGGTTAACTGATGGTGACCACTCACTAAAACCACGTAAAAAAAGTGGTATAACTGAGCAACAAAACCTGAATGTTGCAGCAATGCAGGCGGCTAACTTTATCAAAAGCACCATTGAGAATGTAAAAGAGGAAAAACATGATTAAACTATTTTTACTCGCAGGCAGTTTTTTTTGTATGCTTTCAGTGATACTGGGCGCATTTGCTGCCCATGGTTTAAAAAGTCGCTTATCAGATTACGCTATTGGTATTTTTAAAACCGCCGCCGAGTATCAAATGGTACATGGGCTGGCACTGATTGCAGTGGCAATCTTAATAAAGTGGGGCATTAACTTAAGCATGGCAGGTGGTTTTTTTATAGCGGGTACACTGTTATTTAGTGGCAGCTTATATTTACTGGCTTTAACCGGCTTAAAGTGGCTGGGCCCAATTACACCTCTAGGTGGACTGTGTTTTATTATTGGTTGGATAGTTATTTTAGTGCAAGTTGCACGATTTAAGTTTTAAAGAGTTTAAGGGTTAATATGTCTAGTGTTGTGATTTACTGTCGTAGTGGTTTTGAAAGCGATGCCGCTGCTGAAATAACGTTTCACGCCGCCGAGCAAGGGTTTGCAGGGTATGTAAAAGCAAAACCAAATACCGGTTATGTTATTTATGAATGTTTTGAAGCGCAGCACAGCGACGAAATAATCAAAAAAGTTGATTTTAAAAATATGGTATTTGCACGCCAATGGTTTGCCGGTAACCTGATAGAAAATATGCCATTAGAGGATAGAGTGGGCGCTATTGTAGATGCCGCAAAAGACTTTACTTTATGCTCTGAACTACGAGTAGAAACACCCGATACCAACGAGGGCAAAGAGTTACTGACTTTTTGTAAAAAAATATCAACTCCGCTTAAAAAAGCGCTCGAGAAACAAAACACCGTATTGCGTGAACCAAAAGCCAATCGTCCAGTAATGCATGTGCTGTTTTTAGCTAATAATACTGCGTATGTGGGTCACTCTTATAGCTATAACAACTCACCTTTCTTTATGGGGATTCTGCGTTTACGTATGCCAAACGATGGCCCAAGCCGTTCAACCCTTAAGTTAGATGAAGCATTTAATGTATTTATTCCTGAGCAGCAGCGTGAGTCAAGAGTACAAGCTGGGATGCGCAGCGTTGATTTAGGTGCTTGCCCAGGTGGTTGGACTTATCAGTTGGTTCGCCGTGGTATGTTTGTTAGCGCGATAGATAATGGTCCAATGAATGAAAGTTTAATGGAAACAGGACAAGTAAAACATTTTAGAGAAGATGGTTTTAAATACCGCCCAGAAAAAAGAAACATAACCTGGTTAGTTTGCGATATGGTAGAAAAACCAACGAAAGTAACTAACTTGATGATTGACTGGGCAGTAAATGCCTATGCAAAAGAGCTTATTTTTAATCTAAAACTACCGATGAAAAAACGCTTTGATAGTGTATATGAATGTCTAAAAATGATTAGGGAGGAAATGGCGAAGTTCGGTATTAGCTACGAATTACAAGCTAAGCATTTGTACCATGATCGTGAAGAGATAACGGTGCACTTAAACGTAATTAAAGTACCACAAAGCTTATATAGTTAATTGATTAGCGAGTATAAAAAATGGGCCAACAGGCCCATTTTTTTTAACTACGATATTGTGGTCGGTAATGCTCAACCCATAACCGTGTAGCGCCGCACACTGCCACAGGCATCACAATTAAATTTATAAATGGGATAGCGGTTAGCAGCATCACTGCAAAGCCAAACCCGTAAGATAAGCCTTGTTTGCTTTTTAAGTCATTTTTCATTTGAGTGAAGCTAACTTTGTGGTTATCAAAAGCATAATCTTTATATTGCACCGCATACATCCAGCAGGTAAAAAGCACCCAGAGCACTTGGCCTATTACCGGTAACACCCACAATAGAATAAAAAAGCCAATAGCGCGCGGGAGGTAGTAGCAAAGCTTAGTCCATTCTCGGCCTAGCATTCGCGGCACATCTTTGACTAAATCAGCTAATCCATCGTCGTTAATTTTTTGACCAGTTAAATACAGCTCAACTTTTTCACTTAGCAAGCCATTAAAAGGTGCGGCGATAAAGTTAGTAATAACGGTAAATAACATACTGTAACTAAACAGCACCACCAGTACAGCAATTGGCCACATTAACCATTCGAGCCAACTTAACCATTCTGGGAGCATGGCATTTACGGCATTAAAGCCATCACTCAGCCAGCCAAATAAAAAGAATAAGGAACTACCAAATAATAAAATATTAATAAGTAGGGGGATTAGTACAAAGCGTTTTAGTCCTTTTTGACTAATTAACTTAAACCCGGAAAAAAAATATTCCATACCTTGCGTTATTTGCACACTAACCTCATCGATTATTTATCTTTTGGCTATTATAAATAGCTTGATGATTTTAAACAGTACTTTTAAGTAACAAAGTATTTAATAAATGGTATTTCAAATAGAATGATAATAAATTGCTAGCTTGGGCAATTGCTTTGAATTCTTCGAAAGTGCCTAATGAAATAAAATGCTCGGCAATAGACAAAATTACCATAGATGCTAATTTCAATATTATGTATAGTCAAAAGACTATAATAAATTATTATATAGAATATAGCGGCGCATTTAGCGTAAGTGACTGTTGAGGAATATAATTTGATTGAAATCATGAGAGTCAGAAAGCTGCTTTCTCAGCAACAAAGTATATTATCTAAAATAGCCTTGGGTGCGCCACTTGATGAAGTACTTGAAAATATTTGTTTATCTATTGAGGATCTTATTGAAGACTCCTCTGCAAAGTGCTCTATATTAACACTCAAAGGTGAGCAGTTATTTCATAGTGCGGCGCCTAATATTGCAAAGGGTTACTGTGAGGCAATTAATGGCGTACATATCGGCCCCAGTGTTGGCTCATGCGGTACTGCAGTGTATGAAAAAAAGCGAGTAATAGCCTCAGATATTGCAACATCACCCTTATGGGAAAACTATAAAGCGTTGGCATTGAGTTTTGATTTAAGGTCGTGCTGGTCAACCCCTATTATTTCAACACAATCAGACATATTAGGCACTTTTGCAATTTATCATGACAGTGCCAAGTCACCGACACCACAAGATTTAGAGTTAATAGACTTTTTTGTTGATTTCACCAGTATTGCTTTAGAAAAGCACACAGAGTCACTAAAATCAAAAGTGTTACTTGCAGAATTACAGCAAAGTAATGAAAAGTTTAAAGCCTTCGCAAAAGTACTTCCCGATCTAACTCTTATTTTGAGTGAAGAAGGGGAGTATACCAACGTTTACGGCACTACTAATGAAAGTTTATATTTAAGCCAAGAGCATGTGATTAATCGTAATGTCAGAGATATTATGCCTCCCGAGGATGCTAATCCTATTATGGAGGTAATTGCCAAAACGCTTCAAACTAATGAAGTTCAAGTGTTTGAGTATCAGCTAAATATAAAAGGTAAACAACTTACATTTGAAGGACGAACAGCCCCGCTTGAAAGTTACCAACCTAATAATCCCTCTCAGCGACATGTAGTATGGATGGCCAGAGATATCTCTACTCGTAAAGCGGCAGAAGAAGAGGTGCAACGGTTAGCATTTTTTGACCCGCTTACAAACCTCCCGAACCGCAGAATGCTCAATGATAAACTCAGTATGTATGTTGAACAAATTAAGCAGTCTGATCACACGGGCGCACTCTTATTTTTAGATTTAGATAATTTTAAACGTATAAACGATTCATTAGGGCACAATGCCGGTGATGAAATACTGGTTGAGCTATCACAACGACTAACGCGTGTTTTAAACCCAACAGATACCCTTGCCCGCGTGGGCGGTGATGAATTTATTATACTCATTGAGAATGTAGGAGATAGCCATAAGCAAGCGAGTCTTGAATCAGAATTAATGGCTAAAGTGGTACAAAGCGTTTTTTATGACAAGTTTGAGATAGGGGATTTGGCGTTTCAAGTTAGCTGCAGTATAGGTATATGTTTAATTAATAACGCCAATGCTATTAGCGAAAATATTTTAAAATTTGCAGATACCGCCATGTATCGCTCTAAAATGAAAGGCGGTAATAGTAGTAGCTTTTACGATCCTGCACTGCAAACCTTACTGGAAAATCAAACTGAGCTTGAAACAGATATAGTCAGAGCGATTGCATGTGATGAATTTTGTGCTTACTTTCAGCCTCAATTATCAATTGATGGCAGTATTATTGGTGCAGAAGCACTCATACGATGGAATCACCCAACCAAAGGACTAATCTCTCCTAATTCGTTTATTCCGATTGCCGAGCAATTTGGCTTAATTCAAAAGTTACAAAACATTGTATTGCGCGATATTTGTATTTTACTGGAAACACTTCGAGATCATAACGCACTGAAAAACCAGTTTAATGTGTCTATTAACATTAGCCAGTGTCAGTTTAATTCTTCTACTTTAAAAGGAGAATTGTTTAAAGCGATTGAGACGTATGATGTATTACCCTCACAAATTAAATTAGAGATCACTGAGTCCATGTTAGCGGGTGATTTAATGAGTACGGTAAAGCAAATGAAAGAGCTAAAGTCGCAGGGATTTGTATTTTCAATTGATGACTTTGGTACCGGCTACTCGTGTTTAAAGCACTTGAGTGTTTTACCGATAGACGAACTAAAAATAGATAAAAGCTTTATCGATAAAGTGTTGGATAACGCATCGGGGCAAAGCATAGTTCAGTCTATTATTGGTTTAGGTCATAGTTTAGATATTAATATTGTAGCCGAAGGGGTCGAAAGTGCTGAGCAACTACATATATTAAAGTCTATGGGTGTAAACGCAGTGCAAGGGTTCTTATTTGCAAAACCATTAACACACAGCAATTACTTAAAATGGCATAAAGAGCACCAATAACATCGTGCTTGTTACTAACTGAGGCGACAAGTTTAGTTACCCCAATCAATAAGTCGCTTTGTTTAACCTCTAATTGGGCAGTAACGTTTGCTAACTTACTGCGTATTAGCTCAAACAGAAATGTATACTTTTTGTTTGTTTGTTTGCTAGCTAAGTGTAATGAGTTTTTTACTATTTTGTAACAGTTGCACAAATCATTGCTGTGGCATTGGTTTAGCGTTTTTAACGCGTTAAACTAGTCAGGAATTGGCAATAAGTCTACTTGTTGTGACATTATCTAAGCGTAAACACGACAGGTACTTAAAACTTGCTTTTGAGTTGCTTTTTTGTTCGTTGTAACTATGGTTTAGGGTTATGTCATGGTATGTCGCTATGTCGGTAACTGTAAAAAACCATTAGGAGCGATAAATGAATACCACGAAAGCAGCTTTAAAGTCGGGTGAAATACACTCTCCCCGAGTAAAGTTTCTGGAAGGGGTTGATATACCCGTTTTTTTAATCAGTGGCGGTATATTAGTTTTATTTGCCGCGCTGGCACTGTACGACATAAAACTGATGTCGGATTGGATAAACTCTGCCTTTGCCTTCTCCACCAAAATATTTGGCGCCTTTTGGCAAGTTCTGCTGTTATTAACCTTTGTGATTGGCATATTTTTGGCTGTAGGCCGCACCGGTTCAGTGGTGCTGGGTGGTTTAAAAACACCTGAAATATCTACCTTCAAATGGATCAGTATAATTATGTGCACTTTGCTTGCAGGTGGAGGTGTATTTTGGGCCGCAGCAGAGCCAATGGCACACTTTATTTCTCCGCCCCCGTTATTTGGTGGTGAAACTGGCACAAAGGATGCCGCCTACAACGCTCTTGCACAAAGCTTTATGCACTGGGGGTTTTTAGCCTGGGCTATTTTAGGTAGTTTGACCGGTATTGTTTATATGCATCTCCATTACGAAAAAGGATTACCGCTTAAACCGCGCACTTTGCTTTACCCGGTATTTGGCGATCGCGCAATGAAAGGTGCGCTTGGTACTATTGTTGATGCATGTTGTGTACTCGCTGTGGTTGCTGGCACTGTTGGTCCTATTGGTTTTTTAGGTTTACAAGTGAGTTTTGGTCTAGAAAAGTTGTTTGCCATTCCTGATACCTACACCACGCAGGTGGTTATTTTATTTAGCTTAATTGGAATTTACACACTTTCAGCGGTAAGTGGGGTTACCAAAGGTATTCAGCTACTAAGCCGTTTTAATGTTGTACTGGCAGTGTTGCTGATGTTGTTTATATTACTAATGGGGCCAACTGCGTTTATTATCGACAGTTACATTCATTCCTTTGGTTTGTATTTAGATAACTTTATTCCTATGGCTACATTTCGTGCCGATAAACCGTGGCTAGACTGGTGGACTGTATTCTTTTGGGGCTGGTTTTTAGGTTATGGCCCATTAATGGCTATGTTCGTTGCACGTATATCCCGTGGACGTACTATTCGTGAAATGATTTTACTTATTTCTGTGGTTGCCCCTGTGATCACGTGTTTTTGGTTTACTATTGTTGGCGGCTCAGGCATCTTTTTTGAATTAAATAATCCTGGCGTTATATCAGAGCCTTATGCTGGGCTTAATTTGCCAGCGGCATTGTTAGCCATCACTGAGCAGTTACCTATGGGATTTGTTGTGTCGGTGTTATTTTTAGTACTGACCACTATTTTTGTGGCAACAACAGGTGATTCAATGACGTATTCGGTATCTATGGTAATGACGGGTACCGATCACCCACAAACCTCTATTCGAGTGTTTTGGGGGATTATGATGGGGGTGATGGCGGCGTTGCTTATTTCTATAGGCGAGGGCGGAATTTCAGCCTTGCAGTCGTTTATTGTGGTCACTGCGGTGCCAGTTTCGTTTGTGTTACTACCTTCATTGTGGACAGCACCACAAATAGTTAAGAAAATGGCAGACGAACAAGGACTTTAATAATTGATAAAGAGCGCTAATAAGCGCTCTTTTTCTGGGTACATCATATTCTCACCTTGTTATTGAGCTATTTATTATCCTAGCAATAAACTAACCCACTAAAAATAACTTAGCCTAAGTAGGTTGTTCATTCCTATCGATACGGTATAGTTTAAATATATTTAAGCATAACCTTGAGATAAACCATGCAGTTAGTCGACTTAGACCCTTGTGATCAGGATGTGATCA
Organism: Pseudoalteromonas sp. meg-B1; assembly: GCF_003173795.1. Taxonomy (GTDB): domain Bacteria; phylum Pseudomonadota; class Gammaproteobacteria; order Enterobacterales; family Alteromonadaceae; genus Pseudoalteromonas; species Pseudoalteromonas undina. The sequence goes on from NZ_QGQU01000001.1 coordinate 863,750, forward strand.
ACGTATTTGCTGACATAGATCGACTTATTAGCTCATTATATCCTGTAGCAACTTCACAAGCGCTTACAGTTAATGAGCTTGGTTTACCGGGCGTTTACGCTGTAGGGTTAAAAAATCAAGACGGAATAGTTGCCTGTGGCGCGATAGTAAAGCAATTTGATGGTAGCTGGTATGGCGAAATTAGACGGCTTTACGTAAAACCTAGCTATCGCGGAAAAGGCTTATCACGGCGTATTATGCAAATTCTATTGCACTATGCTGGCGAAGAAGAAATCCCAATCATAAAACTAGAAACAGGACCAAAGCAAATACAATCAATCCATCTTTATGAGAATTTAGGATTTGTGCAATGTGCTCCTTTTGGTGAATACACAGAAAGCCCAAACAGCTTATTTATGGAGCTTGCGCTCAGCTAATACAGCTCTGTTTAAAGCTTTTATTTATCAATTTCAATCCTAACTCGTTACGAGTAGAAATACTTGTTGGACATGAATCACTATTTTTCTTTTAATGCGCGGCAACTAGCCGGTTTGGCATTCATAAATAAAAGAGAAAGATAAATGAAAGAGACAACATCACTTGAACAAGCTCGTACGAGCTACAACGTTCGTCATTGGAGCCAAGGTTTTTTTGGTATTAATGATCAAGGTGATGTGTATGTTGCGCCCAAGGCTGATGCCCCACAGCAAACCATTGCACTAACAGACATTGCTAAGCAACTTGAAGAAAAAGGTTTAAGTTTGCCAGCACTCGTTCGCTTTCCACAAATTTTACACCATCGTGTGCATAGCTTATGTGGCGCATTTAATACCGCAATAGAAAGCTATGGCTATCCAAAAGACTATTTATTAGTTTATCCAATTAAAGTAAATCAACAGCGTGAAGTTGTTGAAGAAATTGTTGCCAGCCAAGCGCAAGTAGAAAAAAAACAGCTAGGTTTAGAGGCTGGTAGCAAGCCAGAGTTATTAACTGTATTAGCGCTGGCTGAAAAAACCAGTGCGGTGATTGTGTGTAATGGCTACAAAGATAAAGAATATGTGCGCTTAGCGCTGATTGGCGAGAAGCTGGGCCATAAAGTGTATATCGTACTTGAGAAACTGTCTGAGCTGGATATGGTGCTTAGCCAAGCCAAAGAACTTAACGTAAAACCGCGTATTGGTATTCGTGTGCGTTTAGCCTCACAAGGCAAAGGTAAATGGCAGGCAAGTGGCGGTGAAAAATCGAAGTTTGGGTTATCTGCTTCACAAGTGCTGTATGTAGTAAACCGCTTAAAAGAAACAGATCAGCTTGATTTAATTCAGCTTGTGCATTTTCACTTAGGGTCGCAAATGGCCAACATTCGTGATGTACGCTTAGGTGTAAGTGAAGCTGCTCGTTTTTATTGTGAATTACGTAAGTTGGGTGCACACATAGAGTGCCTTGATGTAGGGGGCGGTTTAGCGGTTGATTACGACGGCACACGCAGTCAATCACACAACTCAATGAACTACAGTTTAGCTGAATACGCAAATAATATTGTGTACACCATAGGTGATATTTGTAAGCAGTATGAACAGCCTTTTCCTACCATTATTTCAGAGTCGGGAAGAGCATTAACAGCGCATCACGCGGTACTAATTTCCAATGTAATTGGCACCGAAACGTATACACCGGAAGAAATAGAAGCGCCAGCTGATGATGCGCCGCAGTTACTTAAAAATATGTGGATTTCATGGCAACAATTGCATGTGCTTACTGATGACCGTGCATTAATTGAGATTTTTCACGACAGCCAAGGTGATTTAGCTGAAGCGCATAGTCAGTTTGCGATGGGATTATTAGATTTAACTCAGCGTGCATGGGCAGAGCAAATAAACTTACGCGTGTGTTATGAACTTAATAAATTAATGGATAACAAAAACCGTTTTCATCGACCGATTATAGATGATCTGAATGCGCGTTTAGCGGATAAGTTTTTTGTCAATTTCTCATTGTTTCAGTCATTGCCTGACGCGTGGGGTATTGACCAAGTGTTTCCGGTATTGCCATTAAGTGGTTTAACGCAAGCTCCACAAAAACGTGCGGTGTTATTGGATATTACTTGTGACTCTGATGGCGCATTAGAGCATTATGTTGATGGTCAAGGCATTGAAAGTACGTTGCCAGTACCTGAGTTTACAGCAGACAAACCTTATTTAATGGGGTTTTTCTTAGTAGGTGCCTATCAAGAGATTTTAGGCGATATGCATAACTTATTTGGTGATACGCACAGTGCTATTGTAAATATGGATGAGCAAGGTGTTGCTAGCATTACAGAGATTAATCATGGTGATACTGTGGCTGACATGATGCGTTATGTACATTTAGATGTTGAAGGTTTTCAGCAGTCATACGCGCAGTTAGTCAGCGCAAAAATTGCAGCAGATGAACAGCAAAGCGTTTTAGACGAGTTGCAAAGCGGCCTTGATGGCTACACTTATTTAGAAGAGTTATAAGCAATGTCTAGCTTGTTTGGTTGTGTTGACCACTCATTGTACTCAAATGGGATGACGTTTTTACGTCGTCCTATGGTACAAAACATTAACGCGATTGAAGCCGATGTAGTGGTATTGGGTCTACCGTTTGATTTAGCCACTTCAGGGCGCCCTGGTGCCCGCTTAGGGCCTGATGCTATTCGCAGAGCATCGGTACATTTAGCATGGGAAGATACAAAATACCCATGGACATTTCCATTGTTTGAGCGCTTAACCGTGGCGGATGCTGGCGACTTTACTTATCCGGTAGGCGACCCTGAATATTTTACCGCGCAATTAGAAATGGCGGCAGAGCAAATACTTCGCCAAGGTAAAACATTATTAGGCTTGGGTGGCGATCATTTCGTAACGTTACCACTATTGCGCGCACATGCAAAAATTCATGGCAAAATGGCATTAGTTCACTTCGATGCGCATACCGATACCTATAGCAACGGCTCGCGTTTTGATCACGGCACCATGTTTTATCATGCGCCAATGGAAGGGTTAATTGATGTTAATCACAGTATTCAGCTCGGCATTCGTACTGACTTTGATCAAAGCAGGCATGAGTTTGCAGTGATTGATGCCATGCAAGCCAATGATCTGCATGCGAATGATATTGCAGCTCAGATTATTGAGCGAGTGGGTGATTTACCGGTTTACTTAACCTTTGATATAGATTGTTTAGACCCCGCCTTTGCACCAGGTACGGGCACACCCGTGTGTGGTGGTTTAACCTCTGATAAAGTGCTTAAAATCTTACGCGCACTGAAAGGGGTTAATATGGTGGGAATGGATGTGGTTGAAGTATCCCCGTCGTACGACCAAAGTGAGCTTACCGCCATTGCCGCTGCAACGATTGCCAGTGAATTACTGCATTTGTGGGCATTTAAGCATAAATATTAATATGTGTTAATGCAGTTTAAAAAGCGCCAATTTGGCGCTTTTTTTGTATGAAAATAAAAGACTATTAAAACTGCATATTGTGCTTTTTAGCATAAATAAAAAACACCGGAATTTCGATTATGACGTAAGTTAAAAAAGTAAACCAAAACCAATTAACTTCAAATATTAACCAGCTAAATTGCACGCCTGAGTTGTAATAAAGAGTAGATGCAATTAATAGCGTAATGCCTGTTGCAAATAAATCTTGCACCGATACTTTTTTAAAGCTGCTGCCTGCAAAGCGCGGATAAATAAATCCGTAGCCAAGCGTTATCATAATGATAACTAATAACAATAAATTCAGTTCAGGGGTCATTGTGGTTTATATTGCCTCGCATATTCTATTCGCTCTTGGGAACTTGGGTGCGTTGATAAATACTTTAACCAAGCATCATCATAGCTCCCTTCTTGCGCTTGTAAATTCTTTTCCAGTGCTTCAATTGCATCAGCAAAGTCGTGATTAGAATAGCCTAATTTTAAAAGGTTTTTAATCGCATATATATCGGCTTCTTGTTCCATATCTCGCGAAAACGCTTGTTGTAAAAAAGATGAACCAGAGCCAAGCACGACTTCTAATATACCTTCTAAGTCACCAAAAATAACTGCAAATACAACGGTGCTCGCTGCAGCTTGTGCCGCAAGTCGAATGCTGTGATGGTGCTGAACATGACCAATTTCATGAAGTAAAATAGCACGCAGGGCATCAGGATCATTTTTTAATAGATCAACAAGTTCGTCAGTTACTACAACCCGACCATTTGGAAGAGCAAACGCATTAGCTGAAAAATAATCAGACTGATAAAAAGATAGCCTAAACTTTGCACTGTCTAAATTGAGCGAGTTAAGCATTAAACGCCATTGTTGCTGTATTTCTGATTGCTTATTAGTAGAAAGTTGAGAAGGTTCTAATGCGACTTTTTCTATTACACTGAGCGTTTGCTCTCCCATCGTTTCAATTGTCGAGGCAGGTGCTAAGTTAACGCTATAAACGGCTACTGATGGTATTAAGCGGTATAAAATTAACCAAAGTAATAGGGGAATTAGCAGCACGGATGCAACAATAAGAATCTTATTTTTTTCTAAGCGTTCACTGAGTCCATGCTCTTTAAGCGCGAATGGCCACCTAAATTCTACATCTTGAGGAATAAATCGCCCACCATCAGCAAAATTTAACTCTGACGCCATGCCAGGTAACGGGCTATCAAGTTGGCAATCGTCTAAAGTTGACGAAAGTAACGTCGTATTCTCAGAGTCAACAAGTGTTATTTGCTCATGGGAAAGGTGTGCATAGCTTTTAATATGTTGGCTGCTATTAGGGTAATAATAACAGCCAAAAATAGGATAATTACTCATTAGGTGAGTGAAATATCAATATCAAACACATTGGCCGCTTCTTCAGCAAATGATGACTGCTCATTTTGTGCAACATCAATCAACGAAAGTGCGCCGCTATAAATAGTGACTTCAGTAACCGATGCTAACAGCTTTGCTCTGCGTACTTTAGCCCAAGGGTAGGCCAGTCCTAAGGTAAATATAATTGCCAATACATTAGTAAATAGTAAGATGGCATAGTCAATGGCTTTTAAGTTCGAATCAAAGGTAGCGACTTCTGTAAATTCGCTGTTATTAAAAATATGATTTCGAATAAGCGAATGATAAACAGCGCCTACTAGTGTTAAAAACGCAACATACAACGTAGCAATTAATAGCGGCACTACAATTGTCGAAAGGCTAAAGTTTTGTGTGTTTAAGTTATCGATAGTTAAGGCACTTGCACCAGCAAAGAAGCCAAAAATAACTAAGCCACCTATTGCAACTCCTAGGGTAATAAGTGCTGCGATGTAATAGCGTTCGCCCTGAAGATTTACCGTAAGTGGTTTATTTCCATAGCTGATGTTTTCATGCATATATTGATCAATTCGCTTTAATACATACGGCAGTAATAGGTGTAATGTGAATACACTTGCAATAGGCAATAAAACAAAGTTAATAAATGCATCGCCGTAATTACCTGAAAAGGCAAAGCGTACATTACGATGGCGAGTCATACGCATATTAAAACGCAGACCTTGGTTGATGATCCACGGCAATAAAAATAAAAAGCCAATAGCAAATAAAAGGCCTATCGCTGGTGCGAGGCTGCTAAGTAAGGTGTAAATTAAAAATGCGATGACCGCTAAAATGCGTCCTTTTAAAATTTGTATTGGGGTCGCTAGATAGTCAAAGCTATGGCCGTCGATACGCGTATGACCGTAAAAATAACGATAGGTGCGAACTTTTGCCCATGCCGAATAAATTCCGAGAGTAATAATACTCAGCAGTATATTAACAATCCATATACCAAAAAATTCGCCGGCTTTGCCGCTAAATTGTACTTTACCGCTAAAAATAGCAGGGGGTGTTTGATTTGACTCAGATGAAGTTGGGTGTACTGGTTCCATTTTAAAAATATATCCATGTTGTTTTTTGTAAATTTACCTTTTTTAGATAAAAAAAACAATCTTTATAATTAGCTAGCTGATTGTAAGTAGGCTATTTTTATTGCTTTTACTGTTTATGGGGCTGCACTTTAAGTCACCTCTGGTATACTGTGCAGATAATTTAATGGGGCTGTCATGATTTCAAAAAACCAACTTAAACTTATTCGCCAGCTTGGCCAAAAAAAGTATCGCAAGCAATTTAACCAATACTTAGTACAAGGCGAAAAAAATGTACTGGAGTTATTAAATAGTCCATTAAAAGTAAACGATGTATTTGCAACGCAAAGCTTTATTGATAATAACCAAAGCTCATATCCTCAAACGCATTTTATTACAGCGGATGAAGAGCAGCTAACAAAGGCCAGTACTTTGGTAAGTAATAATGCGGCTATTGCAATTATTGATATGCCAAGCACCGTATTACCAGATGAAAACAGTTTAATATTAGCCTTGGATGGAGTGTCTGATCCTGGGAATTTAGGTACCATCATTCGCGTGGCTGATTGGTACGGTATAAAACATATTGTTGCTAGCACTGACAGTGCCGATCCGTATAACCCAAAAACAATTAGCGCCACAATGGGGTCGTTCGTTCGCGTATCGGTAAGCCAAGTTGAATTGCCTGAATACTTATCTACATTAAACATGCCTATTTATGGTGCATTTTTAGATGGCCAAAGTGTGCATAGCACTAAATTTAGTGGCCAAGGTGTATTGCTTATGGGCAGCGAGTCACATGGAATACGCGAGCAGTGTGCAAAATTAGTGAGCAACAAAATAACCATACCGGCTTTTGGCGGTGCAGAGTCGCTTAATGTAGCAATGGCCACGGGTATTATTTTAGATAATTTTAAACGCCAAGCTTAACTTTTTAGCTATTTATGCGTTAAGTTACTTATAGTAAAAAACAATAATAAATCGGTAATAACAATAAAATGCGCTTAAGCACTATTAAATTAGCGGGCTTTAAATCGTTTGTAGAGCCCACTAAAATTCCATTTCCTGACCAAATGACGTGTGTTGTCGGCCCTAATGGCTGTGGCAAGTCAAACGTTATTGATGCGGTGCGATGGGTGCTTGGTGAAAGCTCAGCTAAAAATTTACGTGGCGATGCCATGACCGATGTCATTTTTAATGGCTCTACTAACCGCAAGCCCATTTCGCAAGCCTCCGTTGAATTAATATTTGATAATACCCAGGGTAAGTTACCCAATACTTTTGCTGATCGTAACCAAGTGGCTATTAAGCGTTTGGTGACTCGCGATGGTCAGTCATTGTACTTTCTAAATGGCAGTAAATGCCGAAAACGTGATATTACCGACATATTTTTAGGCACGGGCCTTGGGCCGCGAAGCTACGCTATTATTGAACAAGGGATGATCTCACGTTTAATTGAGAGCAAACCGCAAGAGCTACGTGTTTTCTTAGAAGAAGCCGCAGGGGTCTCTAAATACAAAGAGCGCCGCCGCGAAACGCAAACACGCATAAAAAGCACCAGAGAAAACCTAGAGCGACTGCTTGATGTTCGTCAAGAGTTACAAAACCAGCTTGATAAACTGGCGGTACAATCGGTTGAGGCTAAAAAATATCGCGAACTTAAATCCCAAGAGCGCACCTTAAAGGGGCAAATAGCGGTATTAAAATGGCAAAAACTGCATCAGCAACAGCTCGATAAAAGTGCGCAAATAAAAAAGCTGGATGACCAAATCAGCTTCTTTAAAACGGCGCATTCAGGCCATGATGATGTTCTGGCAAGCCTTGATGCTCAAGTGCAAGCTCAACAAGATAAACTCGATGATGCACAGCAACAGCAGCATCATACGCATACTGAATTGACTCGCAGCGAACAGCAGCAGATTAGCATTAAGCAACAAACGCTTTCACTGAAACAAAATTTAGCCAAGTTAGAGCAACAAAAAAACCAAAGTGAAGAAGTCAAAACGCAGCAACAAAGTCTTTGCCAAGAGTTAGATGACAACTTGCAACAGGCTGTAGAGCATAACTTAATGTGTAGCGAGCAGGTTATAGAACTTACCGATGAGGTTAATCGGCTGCTGGAGATTAAAAATGCCGACACGTCACAGTGGCAATCACTAACAGAAGACTATCAAAAATTAAATAATCAGCAGCTAGCGCATGCAAATGCAGTAAAACATACAGAGCAGAAAATCAGTTATGTTAAGCAACAACTAACGCAGCTTGATGAGCAAATAGATGAGTTAAAACGCAGTGAGATAGAGCAGCAATTAATTCAGCAACAGCAGCACAGACAAACGCTAACAGAGCAGCTGGCTAACGCGCAAACTGCTCATAGTAGAGGTCAAAGTGCTCAGGCAATACAGCAGCAACAGCTTGATGAAGCTCAGCAGCAATGGCAGCATTTATCTCAGCAAGTTAATGAACTAAAAGCCGGTATAGCAGGGCTAAAAACTACCCTTGGACTTGAAAAAAACAGCGATAAAACTTTAACTTTATTCAAGCAGTTAACTGTTCAGCCTGGTTATGAGTTTTTAGTAGAGCAGGCGCTGTCATCACTTGAGCATATTTATGTTTCACCAGGTAAAGCAGAAAATAGCACGTGGCAAATACCCTCACAGTCTGTGGCAAGCAATAGTATTGCTGCCTTTATTAGCGCTGGTATCTACCCAGAGTTATTAAACCATATTGCTTATGATGCCGAGGGTCAAACACACCATCTTAACGATGCCAGTTATATTGCAGTGATGGACAAGCAAGGAGCGTTACATGGTCGAAATTGGCATCTTAGTGGCGAAAAAAATGCAGAAAATTCCTTATTATTAATGCACAAAAAGCTCAAGCAGCAAGAAACCTTACTTGAGCAACAACAACAGGCATTGACGGACGCACACTCCACACTTGAAGAACATCAAGCGCAAGCTGTATTAATAACCGAGCAGCAAAATGAGCGCAAAGACACTATTCATCAATTAGCACAACAACTTGCTGTAGCAACAACGCGTGGTGATATGCTCAAAGCGCAAGCTGATCAACATCAGCAACAGGTGACGAAATTACAACAACAACGTCAGCCACTGCTAGAACAACAGCAGCAGTTAACTGAATTGTTGGGCGAAGAGCTTGATAAAAATGAACAGCTTGCAGAGCAGTTAGAGGCCTTAGCTGTAGAGCTTAACCAAGCCGATAGCACACGAATAAATAGTGATGAAGGTTACAAACAAGCTTTAAATAATGCTGAACAGTATAAAACGCAAGCACATCAGGCAAACCTTAATGAGCAAAAAGTGCGTAGTGAGTGGCAGCTCAGTCAAACCAAGTTGAACCATGCCGAACAAGCATTAACAATGGCTGTAGAAGGAACGCAAGAGCTAATAGAGCAAATTGAGGCGTTACTTATTCCTGAGCAAGAGCTTGCACTAAGTATTGAACAATTATTAGTACAGCACCAACAAGGCGAACAAACCCTTGTGGATATTCAACAGCAGTTAGCTCAAGCAAAACAAGAATTACAAACCAAACAAGCGAGTTTAAAAACGTCACAAACTGAGCTGGTGGCATTACAGGAGCAACACCAGAAGCTGAGCATTGAAGAGCAAAGCCTATTAATAAAAGCGCAAGCGGTACTTGAGCCACTTAGCGAGCTTAATCAAAATTTAAAACAGGTTTTAGCAGAGCTTCCTGCAGAGTTGTCATTAAATGCAGCGCAAAATCAACTTGCTGGAGTCAGTAATCAGCTAGAGCAACTAGGAGCCGTTAACCTTGCAGCCATTGATGAATTTGAACAAGCTAAGCAAAGAAGTGATTATTTAAATAATCAGCTGGATGATTTAACGCAAGCATTAACAGCATTAGAAGGCGCTATTCATAAAATAGACCGTGAAACCAAAACGCGCTTTAAGTCTACCTTTGATCAAGTGAATCACGATTTTGGCCAGCTTTTCCCTAAGGTGTTTGGCGGCGGCAGTGCTTACTTAGAATTAACCAGTGACGATTTACTCGAAAGTGGTGTTAGTATAATGGCAAGACCTCCGGGTAAAAAAAATTCGACAATTCATTTGTTAAGTGGTGGAGAAAAAGCGCTGAGCGCATTATCATTGGTGTTTTCTATATTCAGGCTCAATCCAGCTCCATTCTGTATGCTGGACGAGGTAGATGCCCCATTAGATGATGCCAATGTGGTCCGTTTTTGCCGATTGGTTGAAGAAATGTCACAATCTGTGCAGTTTATTTATATAAGCCATAATAAAATTGCAATGGAAATGGCGGGTAGATTAACGGGTGTAACCATGGCAGAGCCAGGCGTGTCGCGCATGGTTGCTGTAGATATTGAACAAGCGGTGCAACTTGCACATGCATAATTTTATAGTCATTTGCTAGTTGTTTTGGGTAAAATGATGGCAGTTAGGCATATTAATAATAAAAGGTGAGGGGATGGCCGAAGAATTAAGATGGGTTTTAATTGTGATCAGTGTGTTTGTCATTGGTGGCTTATTAATACACGGTTTGTGGTCAGTAAGAAAAAAAGAGAATGCTGAACTCCCTGCAAGCGAGCGAGTTGAACCTGTTCAAGAACAGCAGCCTTCATCTGTGCATACTGAGCCACAAGAGCCAACGTTAGCGCAACGAGAAGAGCCACAAATGAGTGAGTTAAACTTCAGTGCTGATGAGCCACAAATAGATGTTAGCCCAGCTGATACAGCTATTGAAGATGACCTTGAAGTGGTAACCGAAGAGGCTGTTGATACACAACAAGACGCCCCTAAAGATGTTTCAGACTTTGTGATTGTGCATATTCAAATGCCAGAAGGACTGACCATGCAAGGCAGTAAATTACTGCCAGCAGTTAACACGCTAGGTTTTAAATATTCAGAAGAAGGCTTTTTTAATCGCCATCTAGACCCTGCAGGCCAAGGGCCGGTGTTATTTAGACTGGTAAATATGTATAACCCTGGCACGTTCGATATTGATAATATGGAACAGTTTAGTACCGCAGGCGTGAGCTTATTTATGACTCTACCATGTGATGGCGATGGCCTTGCAGCGTTTAATATGCTGCACAGCGCCGCTAAGAAGCTAGCAGATGAATTTGGAGCTGAAATCTTGGATGCTGAGCGAAACGAAATGACGGTAGAGCGTATTCGTCAATATGTTGAGCAGGTTCGCGCATTTTCTGCGTAATATACGCATAAGTTAAATTTTGTAAGCCACTGGGCGTTCACTCGTCAAAGTGGCTTTTTTTATGTTTTTGAGGTCTACATGGCAAGCAGCATTAGTGAGCAAATTAATCATCTTCGTACCACGCTTGAGCAACACAATTATAGTTATTATGTGCTTGATACACCCAGCATACCCGATGCCGAATATGATCGCTTATTACGTACTTTGAGCGAATTAGAAACCCAGCACCCTGAGTTTTTAACCTCCGATTCACCTACTCAAAAAGTAGGTGGGGCGGCGCTTGCCAAGTTTGAGCAAGTAGCACACCAAGTGCCTATGTTGTCGCTTGATAACGCTTTTGGTGAAGACGAATTCAATGGTTTTAATCGTCGTATTAAAGAGCGTTTAATGAGCACTGAAGAGCTTACATTTTGCTGTGAGCCTAAACTGGATGGCTTAGCGGTATCGATTATTTATCGCGATGGGGTATTAGTGCAAGCAGCGACTCGTGGCGATGGTTTTACTGGCGAAAATATTACCCAAAATGTAAAAACAATTCGCAATGTGCCATTAAAGTTACGCGGTGATGATTACCCGCGTGAGCTTGAAGTGCGCGGTGAAGTGTTTATGGATAGCGCGGGCTTTGAAAAATTAAATGCCGAAGCAGAAAAGCGCGGTGACAAAGTTTTTGTAAACCCACGTAATGCGGCAGCGGGCAGTTTACGCCAGCTAGACTCAAAAATTACCGCAAAACGGCCACTGATGTTTTATGCCTACAGCACCGGATTGGTCGCCGATGGCACATTACCTGAAGATCATTACCAGCAACTTGCCAAGCTTACCGACTGGGGATTACCACTGTGTCCAGAAACAAAACTAGTTGAAGGCCCAAAGGCCGCGCTTACCTATTATAATGACATTTTAACGCGCCGTGGCGAGCTAAAATATGAAATAGATGGCGTGGTAATAAAAGTAAATAAAAAAGCCCTACAAGAGCGCCTAGGCTTTGTTGCGCGTGCGCCGCGCTGGGCTATTGCTTATAAGTTTCCGGCACAAGAAGAAATAACACACTTACTAGACGTAGAGTTTCAAGTAGGGCGTACTGGGGCTATTACCCCTGTTGCGCGACTAGAGCCGGTATTTGTTGGTGGTGTTACGGTATCGAATGCAACGCTGCATAATGCTGATGAAATTGCCCGTTTAGGCGTAAAAGTGGGCGACACTGTGATTATTCGTCGCGCTGGGGATGTGATCCCACAAATTACCCAAGTAGTGCTTGAACAACGCCCAAGCGATGCAAAAGAGATTGTGTTTCCAACTATGTGCCCAATTTGTAACTCGCACGTTGAGCGGGTTGAAGGTGAAGCTGTTGCACGTTGTACAGGCGGCTTGGTATGTCAAGCACAGCGCCAACAAGCGATTAAACATTTTGCCTCACGTAAGGCTTTAGATATTGACGGCTTAGGCGACAAAATTGTTGATCAATTAGTTGACCGAGAGCTGATCAAAACCCCTGCGGATTTATTTATTTTAAAGCAGGGACATTTTGAATCACTTGAACGAATGGGACCAAAATCAGCAAAAAACTTAGTTGCGGCGCTTGATGATGCTAAAACCACTACCTTAGCAAAGTTTTTATATTCACTGGGTATTCGTGAAGTCGGTGAGGCCACAGCTCAGAATTTGGCTAATCACTTTTTAACGCTTGAAAACGTGATTGATGCCAGCATTGAACAACTAATAGAAGTAAGCGATGTAGGTGAAATAGTGGCGAAGCATGTTCGCGGCTTTTTTACTGAAGAGCATAACCTGACAGTGGTAAACGAATTAATAGCGCAAGGAGTAAACTGGCCACAGTTAACAGCGCCATCAGAGCAAGAACAGCCGCTAGCGGGTTTAACTTATGTGCTAACTGGGACGCTTAATACGCTTAATCGTAATGATGCAAAAGCGCGCCTACAACAATTAGGCGCCAAGGTTTCTGGCAGTGTTTCAGCAAAAACAGATGCCTTAGTGGCGGGCGAAAAAGCCGGCTCTAAGCTCACCAAAGCGCAAGAGCTTGGTATAGAAATACTGACAGAGGATGATTTAATTACTTTGTTAGAGACTCATAATGGCTAGTTTTACAAATATACTTAATACCTTGTTAATTGACCTAGGCCAATGGTTACAGGGCTATTTGCCGCATTTATCACTGCTTTTAATGGTGTGCTTAGTGTCGCTGTATGCGGATGACATTTTAAAGTTAACCAAAGGCGTCGTAGCTAGGCGCCACTTTATTATTAGGGTGGCGTGTTTTGTGTTGATAACTGCGTTTGGCTTTGGCTTGTTAGTGGTGTGGTTAAGCCCACTGCTAACTAAAGCTTTACTGTTTTTTGGCACTAAGTGGTTAGCGCTTACCTTATTAGTGGCATTTTTTATTTTGGGCACTATTGCCGATAGGAAAAATCAGTTGTGAGTCGATATGGGCCTGAATACTGGGATAAATATGGAAGCTATCGTACACCATTCGCATTCCACTTGAGTATTTTAGTGCTACTGCGTGCCTATTTTATTTGGGTGATAGCCGCGTTGAGTCGTCGACCTGAGCTTGATTTAATGTCATTGTTTTTTAAGTCAAAAGATGATTTTTTTATTGCTATAGCGATCGGTGCAGTAGCGATTGTACCTACTATTTTATTTTGTTTACGCAGACCAAGAGACTCGCATCAAGCTACGCAGCGCTTGGCGCGTATTTGGCGGTATATGCGTTGGCCGCTGATTGCGTGTGCATTAATTGATTTGTCGTGGTTAAGTATTCAGGCAGCCCATAGCCATTATCGCTTCTCATTGTTTTTAGCTGTGCAAATGGTGATTGTATTATGGGTGTTGTGGTATTTGGCAAAAAGTCGTTACTTAAGCGTTTTCTTTAGTGATTGGCCCGAGCCGACAGAAAAAGCAACTGATAAAAAGTAAGAGGGCTTATGCATAGTATCAATAAAAAAATAGCATTAGTAATCGCTTTAATAGGGCTCGTAATTATAGCGTGTGGCTACTTTTTTTCTTTAGGGGAACACCTTTGGTTTAAAGCTGCCTTAGTTATGTGGGTTGTGGTGTTTTGTTCGTGTTGTTACCGATTAACGCCGTTGTTTAAAATGCGCAATCCGCTGCGTAATTTTATTCAACGCGATGCGCAGCACTTATTTGTTTTTAGTTTAACAGGGCTGTTTGATAAAAAAAATGGCCCGCATTGGTTAGTCATCAGTAATATTGAGTCGATAGAAATAAGAAACGATGAACTAATAGTGCACAGTAATAATGACAGACAATTAAGCGTGAGCATTCCTGGCAGTCAAGCCCAATTGCATGCCTATGTAAGCCGTATACTTACAGCAACAGAAAAGCACACTATAGTCTTTAGATAGCGTTGATCGTGGTATTAGCCACAGGCGTACCAGACTACAAGTAAATGATTGCTAGTTAAATTAATAACGTAATGAGGTTGTTATGTTGAAGTGGAACGATATTGTTAATTTTGCCAACCATGGTAATCCAACACCGGTTCGAAAAGTGGTTAAAACAGATCAGCAATGGCGCGAACTGTTAAACGAAGAGCAATATTATGTGACCCGTAAAAAGGGAACTGAACGACCAAATAGTTCGAGTAGTTGTACCTTGTTAGAGCCAGGTAAGTATGTGTGTGTTTGTTGTGACAACTTACTATTTGATGCAGATGAAAAGTTTGATAGTGGCACCGGCTGGCCTTCATTTACCCAACCGGCAACTGAGGAAGCGATTGGTTATGTCATGGATAATAGTCATGGCATGGAGCGAGTTGAAGTTGTTTGTAATGTGTGTGATGCGCATTTAGGGCATATTTTCCCTGATGGGCCACTTCCTACTGGTTTACGCTACTGTGTAAACGCACTGGCAATGAAAAAGCTCTAGGGCCTGTTGACCTTTCAAGGTTAAATTTGCAGCGGTCTGTTTGGGGTTTAGGCAAGGCAGCGCCTATGTGGTGTGGTTACTCACCATAAATAGGCGATAACGCAGCATTAATGCCAAACAGGCTCTAACTAATCTCTAGTTTCATTTCTTTAGCAATCTGAAGTAGTTTATCGAACCGCTCTGATTGCTCTTCTGCTAAGGGAGATTTTTTTAATAGTTTAAAGCACTTTTGGGCCAACAGACTATTGAAAGAGTCACCATGTTTTTTTGACTTATCCACTAAACATTGCAATAAATTAAGCGCAATACTTGGATTGTGTGGCATGACTCTAAATGCTTGGCTGAATGCCTCTAAGGCAACATTTAATTGGCCGCGCTCAAACTGCTTAACAGCATGATTATTGAGCTCTTTCGGCCCCATTTTAATATCACGTCTTTCACTTTGCTGTTGCTGTATATAACGCAAGTAAGTAGCATCGCTTCTACTTGGGTGACGTTCGCAATGATCAATTATTTGGCTAAATAGCGCTTGCGCCTTTTGGTGAAAACCTAATTCATGCAGTGCTTTTGCTTTGTCTAGGGCACCATCTACTGAACGTATTTGAGTATCGCTGTCATCAAGTTGCTCAATGAGCTGTTTCGCTTTTTTATGTTCATCTTTTAAATAATAAAGGCGTGCATTGAGCACATCGATTTGAGTTTGCGCATTACTGGTTGGGAATTGTGTTTTTAGCTCATTAATATATTTATTTGTTTGACGAGAGATCCTGTTTATTTGGTCGGTTTGATCTGTGGTCAATGCAAAATCAATCCCAGCACGAGCAGCATTTAAATAAATGTCTGGGCTATCATGCATAGAGTACTTAGCATAAGTGGCAATATCTTTTTGAGTTAAGTAGCTGGTTTCATAATCTCTATTAATGAGCGATACGCTGTTCAGTGATTTTTGACGGTCTATATTACGTGGAGCAATATGTGTCGCTTGGCTTAAAAAGTCTTGGGCTAAATCAAATTGGTTTAGTTTTATTTCTAAACGCCCCAATAAGTCTAAGGCTATAAGTCGAGTCTCATTACGTTCAAGCATTGTTTTAAGCATGCGCTGAGCTAAAATATGCTCATTGTTAGCAATTAAGGCTTCTACCAATCCTACTTTTGCCCATGCAAACTTTTGCATATTCAAAACTGACTTAAAAAAATCTTTCGCTTCTTGGTTTTGTTTTAGCGCCAGTAAAATATTGCCTTTTAATCTAAGTAGAATAGGGCTGTATTTATTACTTTTATCGAGTTGGGCATTAATTTGTTTCAATGCTTTAGACTGGTTATCGTCATCAATTAAAGTGTATATAGCTTTTAAGTCGCTTTTACGTTTGAGAATACGCTCTATGCGCACTCTTAACTCTTGTACAGAGAAGGGTTTTACTAAAAAGTCATCGGGTTGAAGTTCTAATACACTGTGAACTAACTCTCCGCTAGTTTCCGCAGATGTAAAAATAAACCCAGTAGAGTGTTTTATTAATGCTTTAGCGCGTAATTCTTCATAAAGCTGGTAGCCATCTTGGCGTTTGCTTAGATTAAAAGAGCAAATTACCAAGTCAAATTCTTCATGTAAGCATTGTTCTTTTGCCGCTAGAGCATGATCTGCAAAACGCATATGTCCAAAGCCAATTTTTTCGAGCGACTGTTTCATGTAGCTTTGAGCAAGTGGTTGCTCTTCTACAATCAGTATTTTTGCTTCATTGAAAATATTTTTAGACATTGGCTTAAGCGTAATTGAATTTAACACAGACTATAATCAACAGTTTAGACGCTTACAAGGTAATTTAAAGATTCGTCTCGAAGATGAGAGCTTATTAAGCAAATTAATTCTAAAGGTTTATATTTTTACCTTAAAAGAGCTAAAAACCCATTTAAAGTAAATGAATAGCACGCGTAATAAAGTAAGTTTAAACAAAATGATTTTGGAGATAATAAAACTCGAAAGATAAATTTTTGGTATGTGATTGGAATACTGATTTTTTGAAACCGAAGAATTACTTGGTAACGAATTTCTAAATGGTAATTAATACTGAACTTGAACTAAAAGAGTGGAGGATAATGAATATTAAAATGGAAGGTGGTACTGGAGGATTTAGATTTTTGTAATATGCACCATTCAAAGAATGGTGGGTCGTACTGGACTTGAACCAGTGACCCTCGCCTTGTAAGGGCGATGCTCTCCCAACTGAGCTAACGACCCATATTACAAATTTACACATGTAACTATTTATATAATAAATTTTTATATGTGGTGGGTGATACTGGACTTGAACCAGTGACCCTCGCCTTGTAAGGGCGATGCTCTCCCAACTGAGCTAATCACCCACATATAAATTAATCAAAACTATTATAATAAATAGTACTGGACTTTAACCAGTGAACTTCGCCGTTACTTGTAAATAGCGCTGATGCTCTCTTTTTCTAACTGAGCTAATCACCCATTTAGACATCTTGTAATATGCACCATTCAAAGAATGGTGGGTCGTACTGGACTTGAACCAGTGACCCTCGCCTTGTAAGGGCGATGCTCTCCCAACTGAGCTAACGACCCATATTACAAATTTACACATGACTATTAACATAATAATAGATTTTATATGTGGTGGGTGATACTGGACTTGAACCAGTGACCCTCGCCTTGTAAGGGCGATGCTCTCCCAACTGAGCTAATCACCCACATATAAATTAAAACGCTACTATTAAAATAAACAGTACTGGACTTTAACCAGTGAACTTCGCCGTTACTTGTAAATAGCGGTGATGCTCTCATTTCTTGTAACTGAGCTAACGACCCATATTACAAATTTAAACATGTAACTATTTATATAATAAGTTTTTATATGTGGTGGGTGATACTGGACTTGAACCAGTGACCCTCGCCTTGTAAGGGCGATGCTCTCCCAACTGAGCTAATCACCCACATATAAATTAAAACGCTACTATTAAAATAAATAGTACTGGACTTTAACCAGTGAACCTCGCCGTTACTTCTAAATAGCGGTGATGCTCTCATTTCTTGTAACTGAGCTAACGACTCATATTACAAATTTAAAACGAATAGCTACTTATATAATAACAGTTTTTATATGTGGTGGGTGATACTGGACTTGAACCAGTGACCCTCGCCTTGTAAGGGCGATGCTCTCCCAACTGAGCTAATCACCCACATATAAATCAAACTAAACTATTATAAAAATAGTACTGGACTTTAACCAGTGAACCTCGCCGTTATTTGTAAATAACGATGACACTCTCTTATTTCTAACTGAGCTAATTACCCATATAGAACTTAGATACGACACATTAGAATGTGGTGGGTGATACTGGACTTGAACCAGTGACCCTCGCCTTGTAAGGGCGATGCTCTCCCAACTGAGCTAATCACCCGCATCTAAACAACACCACATTGCTGCGTTGTTGTGGGGCGCTATTATAGATAGACTTGTAAATGTGTCAACACTTGAATGATAAAAATGTGCTGAATGAAGCTTTTATAATCAATGCAATGCAAATAGTGTTCACTTTATCAACAAGGTAACATAAAACGAACAATAAGCAGCTTTGGCTGGGGGTTAATATAACTATATTTATATTCACTAGATAGAGTTCTGTTGCTTTTTAAGGATGAAAATTAATACAATTTAGTGGTAATTGATTTGCCGAGTCAGGGTTGCAACCAATAAATCAAAGTAAAGTTTTCTAGTTCAGATCATCCTGCCTATGTTATTCAATTGTTTAAACCACTCAAATTAGCAAGTTGTTTATCGCTTAGCATAGTTAAGCTTTACAATTAGCATTTAATAAAATCCAGCTAGGCTATGATGGAAGTAGGCCCGTTTTAGGAGAAAAGCAGTGATAACTCAATTTGCATATAAATGTATACCTTTTGAGTCCGATGTGAATAGGTGCTTTTAGTATTATAGGGTCGTTATGCTCAACTCAAACTTAAATGTGGCACACTTAACGAAGCTCATTGTTACTAAGTAGTATGAAAATCTACTTTTTAGCATGTATGATAGCCAGTTTGTTGAAAATTAAACCATTTAAATAATGTCGCACAAAAAACTGTTGACTTTATTTTGGGGGGTGCATAGAATGCGCCCCGCACTAAGCGATACACGACGTGGTTATCACCGAGCGTATTGAATAAGTTGGGGCTATAGCTCAGCTGGGAGAGCGCTTCGCTGGCAGCGAAGAGGTCTGCGGTTCGATCCCGCATAGCTCCACCAATTTTTAGTGTTTGTCCTAGGGTAGCAGTTTTCTGTGTC
Organism: Pseudoalteromonas sp. meg-B1; assembly: GCF_003173795.1. Taxonomy (GTDB): domain Bacteria; phylum Pseudomonadota; class Gammaproteobacteria; order Enterobacterales; family Alteromonadaceae; genus Pseudoalteromonas; species Pseudoalteromonas undina. Next base: position 883,037 of record NZ_QGQU01000001.1, read on the forward strand.
CCCATCGTCTAGAGGCCTAGGACACCGCCCTTTCACGGCGGTAACAGGGGTTCGAATCCCCTTGGGGACGCCACTTAACTTTTTAGTTAAAGGCGGTTTTACCGAGAAAATAGCGTAACACATAAAGCTCGAGTCTTTATTTGTACTATACGCCATTACCTTAAGAGCTCAGGATGTGAGTTAAACTAATCAATCGTCCTAGTGACACTTTTTAGTGTCCCCATCGTCTAGAGGCCTAGGACACCGCCCTTTCACGGCGGTAACAGGGGTTCGAATCCCCTTGGGGACGCCACTTACTATTATACAGTAGGGTAGTGTTATT